>NZ_JAZDRM010000050.1:0-22953 GCF_047501495.1 Ancylobacter sp. G4_0304
GGCTGGGCGGGCACCGGCTCGGGCGGCGCGGAGGCGGCAGGCTGGGGAGCGGAAGCCGGAACGGGAGTTTCCGTGGCCGGAGGGGTCTGGTCGGTCATCGGGTGCCTCGCCGGAGGCCCGCCCGTCGATGCGCGACGCATCGGCGGAAACCGGCCTCGTTAGGTTGCATCCAGAAACCCCATCCGGCGACGGGGCTGCGGGCGTTCGCGGGGCCGCGCAACGCACAGGCAGACTACCGCCAAATATGGCGAAAGCGGGAAGTCACGAGCCGGGGAAACACAGGGTTTTCCCCGGCGGCGCGAGACTCAGTTCGCGTAGCGCTTGAACACCACCGAGGCATTGGTGCCGCCGAAGCCGAACGAGTTCGACAGCGCGTACTCGATGTCGCGCGGGCGCGGGGCGTGCGGCACGAGATCGATCGGCGTCTCGACATCGGGATTGTCGAGGTTGAGCGTCGGCGGCGCGATCTGGTCGCGAATCGCCAGCAGCGAGAAGATCGCCTCCACCGCGCCGGCCGCGCCGAGCAGATGCCCGATCGCCGACTTTGTGGACGACATCGACGCGCGGGCGGTGTTGTTGCCGAGCAGCCGCTCCACCGCGCCGAGCTCGATCGTATCGGCCATGGTCGAGGTGCCATGGGCATTGATGTAGTCGATCTCGGACGACGTAATGCCCGCCCGCTTCAGCGCGGCCTGCATGCAGCGATAGGCACCGTCGCCGTCCTCGGAGGGGGCGGTGATGTGATAGGCGTCGCCGCTGAGGCCGTAGCCGACCACTTCGCCGTAAATCTTGGCGCCGCGCGCCAAGGCGTGCTCCAGCGCCTCGACCACCACGATGCCGGCGCCCTCGCCCATGACGAAGCCGTCGCGGTCCTTGTCATAGGGGCGCGAGGCCTTCTCGGGCGTGTCGTTATAGCCGGTCGACAGCGCGCGGCAGGCGGCGAAGCCGGCCAGGGCGAGGCGGTTGATCGGCGATTCGGTGCCACCCGCCACCATCACGTCGGCATCGCCGAATGCCACCAGCCGGGCGGCATCGCCGATGGCATGCGCGCCGGTCGAGCAGGCGGTGACCACCGCGTGATTCGGGCCCTTGAGCCCGTGGGCGATCGAGACATAGCCACCCGCCAGATTGATCAGGCGGCCGGGAATGAAGAAGGGAGAGATACGGCGCGGGCCGCGCTCCTGCAGCAGCAGGCTGGCTTCCGCGATGCCCTGAAGGCCGCCAATGCCCGAGCCGATCAGCACGCCGCTGGCGCACTGGTCCTCATAGGAGGTCGGGTGCCAGCCGGCATCGTCCAGCGCCTGCTGGGCCGCAGCCATCGCATAGACGATGAACTCGTCGACCTTGCGCTGTTCCTTCGGCTCCATCCACTGGTCGGGATTGTAGGTGCCGTCGGTGCCGTCGCCGCGAGGGATCTGGCAGGCGATCTTTGCCGGCAGGTCGGAGACATCGAAATTCTCGATGCGCCTGGCGCCGCTCTGGCCGGCGAGCAGCCGTGTCCAGGTGGCTTCGACGCCGCAACCGAGCGGCGTCACCATGCCGAGGCCGGTAACGACGACGCGCCTCATCGGACAATCTCCGGGAAACTAAAGCATTTTCGAGCGAAGTGGGTACCGGTTCGCGTGACGAAAATGCGAAAAAACAAAAGCCTGGAGCAGTCTTCGTGAACGCGGTTCACCGAGAATGCTCCAGGGCAAGCAGGGCGAGCTGCGACGGACACCTGCCGCCGCAGCCGCGCGAAAAGCGCCTCAGGCGGCGTTCTTCTCAAGAAACTTGATGGCATCGCCGACGGTGAGGATCGTCTCGGCGGCATCGTCGGGGATTTCGCAGTTGAAGGCTTCCTCGAAGGCCATGACCAGCTCGACGGTGTCGAGGCTGTCCGCGCCGAGGTCGTCGATGAAGCTCGCGTTCTCGGTAACCTTCTCGGGCTCAACGCCCAGATGCTCGGCCACAATCTTCTTCACGCGCTCGGCAATATCGCTCATAGGTCCACCCTCGTCCGTATCCGGAGGTTGCTACGTTGTTTCACTCTGCCCCCGCGCCCGAAAGCACGGTCGGCGGCCTGTTTTCATGCCCCGATTACAGGAAGCACCGGATGATCGCCACCTCTTGCTGGCGCCGTCCGACCCTGTGAGCCGAGGCGGTCGTTAGCACACTTCATCCGGCAAAACCAGCGCCCGAAGACACGCCGAAAGGCCGGAGTTCCGCGGCTTTGGCTCAGATCATCGCCATTCCGCCATTCACGTGCAGCGTCTGCCCCGTGACATAGCCGGCCTCGTCGGAGGCGAGATAAACCGCCGCCGCCGCGATATCCTCGGGCGTGCCGAGCCGGGCAGCGGGGACGGCGGAGAGAATCGTTTCCTTCTGCTTGGCGTTCAGCACGTCGGTCATCGGCGTGGCGATGAAGCCCGGCGCAATGCAGTTCACCGTCACCCCGCGCGCCGCCACTTCCTTGGCCAGCGCCTTGGACATGCCGATCATGCCGGCCTTGGCGGCGGCGTAATTGCCCTGCCCGGCATTGCCGGTGACGCCGACGATCGAGGTGATGCCGATGATGCGGCCATAACGCTTGCGCATCATGGAGCGCGCGGCGGCGCGCGTCAGGCGGAAGCCGGCGGTGAGGTTCACCGCGATCACCTGGTCCCACATCTCGTCGGTCAGGCGCACGAACAGCCCGTCCTTGGTGATGCCGGCATTGTTCACGAGGATATCGACCGAGCCCATGGCCTCCTCGGCCTGCGGCACCAGCGCTTCGACCTGCTCGGTGTTCGAGAGATCGCAGGGCAGCACGAAGGCGCGCTCGCCGAGCTCAGCCTTCAGCTCCTCCAGGACCTCGCGGCGGGTACCCGAGATGCCGACGCTGGCGCCGCGCGCGTGGAGCGAAACAGCGATGGCCCGGCCGATGCCGCCGGTGGCGCCGGTGACGAGGGCCGTCTTACCTGTCAGATCGAACATGAATTCTCCTTGGGCTTTCCCGCCTGCGGCCCTCAGGCCGTCGCGGTGGCCTGAAACGCCGCCACATCCTCGGGCGTGCCCACGCTGGTGGCGGCGAGCGTGCGGACGATACGCTTGGTAAGGCCGGACAATACCTTGCCCGAGCCGACTTCCACCAGCCGCGTGACGCCGGCCTCCGCCATGAACGCCACGGATTCGCGCCAGCGGACCGTGCTCGTCACCTGGCGCACCAGCAGCGCGCGAATGTCGTCCGGGTCGGTCACCGGCGCGGCGGTCACATTGGCGACCAACGGAACCACCGGCGACACGACGGAGACGCCGGCCAGCGCCTCGCGCATGGTCTCGGCGGCCGGGGCGATCAGGCTGCAATGGAACGGCGCGGAGACCGTCAGAAGAATGGCGCGCGAGGCGCCCTCGCGCTTGGCGATCTCGCAGGCGCGCTCGACGGCGCTGGCATTGCCGGACACGACCACCTGGCCGGGCGAATTGTCATTGGCGAGATCGCAGACCTCGCCGGCGGCGGCTTCCGCCGCAATCTCGGCCACCTTGTCGGCGTCGAGGCCGAGAATGGCCGCCATGGCGCCGGTGCCGACCGGGGTCGCGGCCTGCATCGCGGTGCCGCGCAGGCGCAGCAGGCGGGCGGTATCGGCGATCGAGAGTGCGCCGGCGGCGGCGAGCGCGGAATATTCGCCCAGCGAATGGCCGGCGACGAAGGCGGCGTCGCGCTTCAGGTCAAGCCCGGCCTCGGCTTCCAGCACGCGGATCGCGGCGAGCGAAGCGGCCATCAGCGCGGGCTGCGCGTTGGCGGTCAGGGTCAGGGTTTCGATCGGGCCGTCCCACATGATCGCGGACAGCTTTTCGCCGAGCGCCGCGTCGACCTCCTCGAAGACCGCGCGCGCCACGGCGAAATTCTCGGCAAGGGCCTTGCCCATGCCGACGGCCTGGCTGCCCTGCCCCGGAAAAACAAACGCATTGCTCATGACGTAACGAAACCCATCCGCTAAGAATTGGCGGGCGCAGGAACACTGCCGCGCGCCTCGTGTCAAGCTGCACACCGCCCGAACCCGTACGCTCCCCCGTTTCCGCCGTCGCCGATCGCGGCCATTCGAGAACACGCCGATGGAAACGATCATCCTGCTTTTCCGCTCGCTGGCCCTCGTACTGGTCGGCGGGGCGGTTCATCATGTCCGCTATCTGGCGCGCATCGCTCTGCGGCCGCATTTGCGACTCGCCTGGACCGCGATGGCTCTCGTGCTGCTGGTGGTGCTGGTTCTGGGCGCCTACCTCACGGTCGAGCGCTATCTGGCGATGGAGCACAATTCGACGGCGCTGGTCGAGACCATCGTCAACCTGCTCGGGGCCGTGTTCATCTTCGCCGTCGCGCTGGTGTCGCGGCTCACCGCCGAGGATGTGCTGCGCAATGCCGAGCTGGAAATAGCGGCCTTCACCGATATGCTCACCGGCCTGCCCAACCGGCGGCGCTTCGACACGCTGCTGCCCAGCCGCATCGAGCTTGCCCGCCGGCGCAAGCAGGCGCTGACCATGGTCATGCTCGACATCGACCATTTCAAGAACGTCAATGACCACTTCGGTCATGAATGGGGCGACGAGGTTCTCCGCCATCTCGGCCGCATGCTGGATGTCCACAAGCGCGAGGAGGATATCGCGTTCCGTATCGGCGGCGAGGAGTTCGTCGTCGTGGCACCGCACACGCCGCTGGAACAGGCGGGCGCCCTCGCCGAGCGGCTGCGCGTCACCATCGAGCACACGCCGCTGGAGAAGAAGGGGCGCCGCATCGCGATCACCGTCAGTCTCGGTGTCGCCCAGCTCCGGCCCGAGGACGACCTCGCCATCCTGCTGGCGCGGGCGGACGAAGCGCTCTACCGGGCCAAGCACCACGGGCGGAACCGGGTCTGCCTCGAAACTCCCCCGCTCGTGGTCGAAGCGCCCGGCCCCGCGCCCGCCGCCTCTTGATTTTTCACGCATTGCGCGTATAAGCCCGCGCACTGTCTGTCCCGGCCGGGGGCTGAACGGACGGTCGCGCTTTGCCGCGGCTCAGGAATTCTTCGGATTTCCGCTCGTCCCGTGTCCCCGCCTTCGAGAATGTTTCGGGCCTTTCCGCAAGGCTCGAAGGGCTCGTCGCCGGGAAGATGGCCCGCAATCGTGCGGAAAAGCTAAGGAAAGGTCACGAGACATGGCTCTTTATGAGCACGTGTTCCTCGCGCGCCAAGATATTACGGCGCAGCAGGTCGAGGAACTCACCGCCCGGTTCAAGGGCGTTATCGAAGCGAATGGCGGTCAGGTCACCAAGACCGAATACTGGGGCGTGAAGACGCTCACCTACCGCATCCGCAAGAATCGCAAGGCGCATTTCTCGCTGCTCAACATCGACGCCCCGGCGGCGGCGGTGGCCGAGCTTGAGCGCCAGCAGCGGATCGACGAGGACGTCCTGCGCGTTCTCACCATCCGCGTGGAAGAGCTCGAAGAGGGCCAGTCGGTCATGCTGCAGAAGCGCGACCGCGACGACCGCGGCGAGCGCGGCTTCGGTGATCGCGGCTTCGGCGGCGACCGCGGCTTCGGCGGCGGCGGGCGCAGCTTCGGCGGCGACCGCGACCGTGGCGATCGCGGCCCGCGCCGTGACCGTGAAGAGGCCCCTGCCAACGTGGAGACTGAGTGATGGCTTTCGGTGGTACTGGCGGTCCGTCCGCGAGCGGCGGCGCGCGTCGTCCCTTCTTCCGTCGTCGCAAGACCTGCCCGTTCTCCGGCGCCAACGCGCCGAAGATCGACTACAAGGACGTGCGTCTGCTGCAGCGCTACATTTCCGAGCGCGGCAAGATTGTTCCGTCCCGCATCACGGCGGTGTCCGCCAAGAAGCAGCGTGAGCTGGCCCAGGCCATCAAGCGCGCCCGCTTCCTCGGCCTGCTGCCCTTCGTGATCCGCTGATCGCGTCGTGAATGCCGTCCCCGGCCGCGCGCCGGGGACGTTCTTCGCCTGACCCTTTTGCCGACAGACCTTCCGGGATTGGCCCGGCCGGTCGTTGAGGCGGACCTGATCCGCTTCTAACCGCTTCATGCGCGGGACAGCTCGTCGATGTTTCAGACTTGGCTCATAGCGTTTGGCGCCGGCGCGGCGTCCGCCCTGCTGGTCGCCTCCGTGGCGTCGGGCAACGCTTTCGCCTTGCCGCTGTTCTATCTCGCCCCGCTGCCCATCCTCATCGCCGGCCTCGGCTGGGCGCATCTGGTCGCGCTGGTCGCCGCCTCGACCGCCGGCGTGCTGATCGGCGTGTTCTTCGGGCTGGAACTGCTGGTGGCCTATGTCGCCGGCGTCGGCCTCCCCGCCTATGTGCTCGCCTATCTCGCGCTGATGGCCCGCCAGACCGGGCCGGACGGCGCGATGGAGTGGTTCCCGGTCGGCCGCATCCTCGTCGCCGCCGCGCTGCTCGGCTGCCTCGGGGTTGCCGCGCTGGTCCCGCTGATCGCCGGCGACCTCGAAACCTACCAGGACGCGCTGCGTAGCCTGTTCCAGGCAATGCTGGCCGAGAACGGCGCACCGACCACCAGCGATACCGAACGTCTGATCTCGCTGCTGGTGGCGGTGATGCCGCCCGCCGCCGCGATCATCACCATGCTGACCCAGATCGGCAATCTGTGGCTGGCCGCCCATATCGCGCGGATTTCCGGCCGGCTGATGCGCCCCTGGCCGGACCTCGCCGCCACCGAGCTGCCGCGCGGAGCCGCCGCGCTGCTGGCCGGAGCGGTGCTCGCGGCGTCGCTCACTTCCGGCTTCGTCGGCCTGCTCGCCGAGCTGCTTGGCGCGACGCTCATCGTGGCGTTCGGCTTTGTCGGGCTGGCGGTGATCCACTGGGTCACGCGCGGCGCGGCCGGTCGCACGCTGGTCATCAGCACGGTCTGGATCGCCGCGCTGGCGCTGGGCTGGCCGTTCCTCGCCCTCGCGCTGCTCGGCCTCATCGAAACCCTGTTTGGCGTCCGCCGCCGGTTTCCGCGCGGCAGCCGCCCTTCCGGCGGCCCGCCGGCCGCCAATGACGGCTGACGCCGCCTTCAACCTGCTATCGAACGATCAAACGAAACGGAGAACTCAAATGGAAGTCATTCTGCTGGAACGCGTGGCCAAGCTCGGCCAGATGGGTGAAGTGGTCCGCGTCAAGGACGGCTTTGCCCGCAATTTCCTGCTGCCGTCGGGCAAGGCCCTGCGCGCCACCAAGGAAAACAAGACCCGCTTCGACTCGATGAAGGCCCAGCTCGAAGCCCGCAACCTCGAACTGAAGTCCGAGGCCTCCAAGCTCGGCGATAAGCTGGCCGGCACCGAGGTCGTGCTGGTCCGCCAGGCCGGCGAGACCGGCCACCTCTACGGCTCGGTGTCGACCCGTGACATCGCCGAGGGCCTGACCGCGGCCGGCTTCACCGTCGCCCGTCACCAGATCGTCCTCAACCACCCGATCAAGAACATCGGCCTGCACGAGGTCCCGGTGACCCTGCACCCGGAAGTCGAGGTCACGGTGAAGGCCAACGTCGCCCGCAGCGCCGAGGAAGCCCTGCGCCAGTCCCGCGGCGAGGACCTCTCGGTCGCCCGTGACGACGACGAGGACGAGGAAGAGCTCGTCGAGGAGGCCGTCGAGGCCACCGAGGAAGAAGAGGCCTGATCAGGCCCGCCCCTCCGCCTTCCGCGGAGCGTGCTCCCAATTGAGATATTCCCTTTGGGAATACTCCCAATTGCCCAGCCCGGCCGGTAACGGCCGGGCTTTTTTGTGGCGTTTTTACGAAATCTGCAGGTTGCCGACCCTTCGATGTTGTGATGCAATTGTTTTCATCACAATGAGAACTGCCCCGTCATTACGCACGCGGCCTTGATCGCAAGGCCGTCCGCATCGTGGAGGAGGCCTTATGGAATCTTTGCTGCAACGTGTACTTGAACGCGTCGTGCGACACGGGTCTCTCGACGTGATTCTGGCCTCCGGGCGGCGTGTGACATTAGGTGACGGCACCGGCCCCTCCCTCGCGATCCGCTTCACCTCCGCCTCCTGGCAGAAACAAGTGGCGCTCGATCCCGAGCTGAAGCTTGGCGAGGCCTATATGGAAGGCGGCATGGTCGTCGAAAAAGGCGACCTCGCGGAGGTCCTGGCCCTGCTCATGTCGCAGGTCGGCCTCATGGTGCCGAGCTTCACTGCCAAGAGTTTCATGCGGCTGCGCTACCTGTTCCGCCGGCTCGCGCAGTTCAACCCGCCGGACCGCTCGCAGCGCAACGTCGCCCATCATTACGATCTCGACGGCCGGCTCTATTCGCTGTTCCTCGACGCCGACCGGCAATATTCCTGCGCCTATTTCGAGACGCCGGACCAGACGCTGGACGACGCGCAGCTCGCCAAGCGCCGCCACATCGCCGCCAAGCTGCTGTTCGACCGGCCGGACCTGTCCGTGCTCGACATTGGCTGCGGCTGGGGTGGCATGGGGCTTTATCTCGCGCAGAACGCCGGGGCGCGCGTCACCGGCATCACGCTGTCGCAGGAGCAACTCGGGGTCGCGCAGTGCCGCGCGGAGGAGCGGGGCCTTGCCGCGCGCGCGCAGTTCCGGCTGCAGGATTACCGGCTCACCCCCGGCCGGTTCGACCGCATCGTCTCGGTCGGCATGTTCGAGCATGTCGGCGTCGGGCATTTCAGCACCTATTTCAACCGCGTCGCCGAGCTGCTCGCCGATGACGGCGTGGCGCTGATCCACTCCATCGGCCGCTCGGAGGGGCCGGGCATCACCAATCCGTGGATCGCCAAGTACATCTTCCCCGGCGGCTATATTCCGGCGCTGTCCGAGGTGCTGCCGGCGATCGAAAAGGCCGGGCTGCTCGTCACCGACATCGAGATCCTGCGCCTGCACTATGCTGAAACGCTAAAGGCGTGGCGCGAGCGCTTCCTCGCCCATCGCGAGGAGGTGGAACGGCTCTATGACGCGCGCTTCGTGCGGATGTTCGAGTTCTACCTCGCCTCGTCCGAGATGGCGTTCCGCCATCAGGGCATGATGGTGTTCCAGCTCCAGCTCACCAAGCGCGAGGGCGTGGTGCCGATGACGCGCAGCTACATTGCCGAGGCCGAGGCCGGGCTGAAGGCGATGGAAAAGGCCAACCGGCCGGGGCTGCGGCTGGCGGGCGAATAGGCCCAAAAGCCGTCAAGCAGGATTCAGCTTTCCACAGGCGGTCCACAGGACAAAGATGACGCGACACGATTCGCTACGGACTCGCGCGCCCTTGTGCCGTTAGCTGTTGGCCAACACAGCGCCCGGAAAAGCCATGCTCGATTCCTCCGCCCGCCCGCCGGCGGCGTCCGAACCGCATTACCGCACGGCTCCGCACAATGTCGAAGCCGAGCAGGCGCTGTTGGGCGCCATCCTCGTCAACAATGAGGCGTTCTACCGCGTTTCCGACTTCCTGGAGCCGCGCCATTTCTTCGAGCCGGTCCACACCGCGATCTATGAGACCGCGAGCGCGCTGATCCGCGCCGGCAAGGTCGCGACCCCGGTCACGCTCAAGACCTTCCTGCCCGCCGGCATCGACATTGCCGGGCTGACCGCCCCGCAATATCTGGCACGCCTCGCCGCGGAAGCCACCACGATCATCAACGCCGAGGATTACGGGCGCACCATCTACGACCTCTCGGTGCGGCGCGACCTGATCGCCATTGGCGAGGAGGTGGTGAACGAGGCCTATGACGCCCCGATCGATTCCACCCCGCAGGAGCAGATCGAGGAGGCCGAGAAGCGGCTCTATGAGCTCGCCGAGACCGGCCGCTACGATGGCGGCTTCCTGTCCTTCGGCAACGCGCTGAAGGAGGCGGTCGACGTCGCCAGCCGCGCCTTTCAGCGCGACGGCCATCTGTCGGGCCTCGCCTCGGGGCTGGACGACCTCGACCACATGATGGGCGGCCTGCAGCCCTCCGATCTGATCGTGCTCGCCGGCCGCCCGGCCATGGGCAAGACCGCGCTCGCCACCAACATCGCGTATAACGTCGCCGCCGCCTATCGCTCCGAGACCCTGCCGGACGGTTCGATCCGCCCGCTGGACGGCGGAGTGGTCGGTTTCTTCTCGCTGGAAATGTCGGCGGAACAGCTCGCGACCCGCGTGCTCGCCGAGCAGACTGAAATCCCGTCCTACAAGATCCGCCGCGGCGACATCAGCGAGCACGAATTCGACAAGCTCGCCGCCGGCGCGCAGATCATGCAGACCATTCCGCTCTATATCGACGACACCGGCGGCATCTCGATCGCCCAGCTGCGCGCCCGCGCGCGCCGGCTGAAGCGCCAGCGCGGGCTGGATTTCATGGTGGTGGACTATCTGCAGCTGCTCTCCGGCTCATCCGCCAAGGCGTCGCAGAACCGCGTGCAGGAAATCACCGAAATCACCACCGGCCTCAAGGCGCTGGCCAAGGAGCTCGCCGTGCCGATCATGGCGCTGTCGCAGCTCTCCCGTCAGGTCGAGGCGCGCGACGACAAGCGCCCTCAACTCGCCGATCTGCGCGAATCCGGCTCGATCGAGCAGGACGCCGACGTGGTGATGTTCGTGTACCGCGAGGAATACTACCTAAAAAGCAGAGAGCCCAAAGAAGGCACGGAGGAATGGTTCAAGTGGGACACCGAGATGAAGGCCGCGCAGGGCGTCGCGGAAGTCATCATCGGCAAGCAGCGCCACGGCCCGACAGGCACCGTCAAGGTCGCCTTTGAGCCGCAATTCACGCGCTTCTCCTCGCTCGCGAGAGACGAGCACCTTCCCACGCGGTGAGTTTTCATCCCATGACCGAAGCGTCCATTCCGCTCAACGAGGCCGGCGGCCGGCTGACCATCGACCTGAAGGCCCTTGCCGAAAATTACCAGGAGATCGCCGCCCGCGTCGCGCCGGCGGCCTGCGCCGCGGTGCTGAAGGGCGATGCCTATGGCACCGGCCTGACGCAGGCGGCGACCGCGTTCTGGCAGGCTGGCGCGCGCAGCTTCTTCGTCGCCCTGCTCAGCGAGGCGCGCGAGTTGCGCAACCTGCTGCCGCAGGCGGAAATCTTCGTACTGAACGGCCTGTTTCCGGGAACCGGCGAGATCTACCGCGAATTCGACCTGCGCCCGGTGCTCGGCAGCCCGGCGCAAATCGCGCATTGGCAGGAATTCTGCGAGGCGTGCGGCACCGCCCTTCCCGCCGCGCTCCATGTCGACACCGGCATGAACCGGCTTGGGGTCACCGCCACCGACGCGGTGAACATCGCCGAGGGGCTGGACGAACTCGGCTTTCCGCTGGTGCTGGTGATGAGCCACTTCGCCTGCGCCGACGAGCCGGGGCACCCGCTCACCGCCCGCCAGCTGGAAGATTTCCGGGCCGTGGCGGCGCTGTTCCCCGGCATCCGCGCCTCGCTCGCCAATTCCGCCGGGGTGCTGAGCGGGCCGGAGATGCATTTCGACCTGGTGCGGCCGGGCATCGCGGTCTATGGCGCGCGCGCCAAGGCGGATGTCGAGCCTCTGCGGCCGGTGGTGCGGCTGGAATTGCGGATCGTGCAGACCCGCGACGTGCATGAAGGCGAGAGCGTCGGCTATGGCGCGGCGCAGATCATGGAACGGCCGACCCGCATCGCCATCCTTTCCGGCGGCTATGCCGACGGCATTCCCCGGCTGGTCGGCTCATCCAATGCGCGGCGCGGCGCCGAGGTCATCATCGCCGGCCGCCGCTGCCCGATGGTCGGGCGCATCTCGATGGACCTGATGGCGGTCGACGTGACCGACCTGCCGGAAGAAGATGTGGTGCCGGGCGGCTGGGCCACGCTGCTGGGCGACGGGCTGGAGGTCGACGACCTTGCCAGCCAGGCCCAGACCATCGGCTACGAGGTACTGACCTCGCTGGGCCGTCGCTATCACCGGCGCTGGACGTACTGAACCCGCATCCGGGCATCGGCCGGTAGCGCCTCGCGCGCACCGGTCTTGATCGCGTCGATCAGTTCCTCGCCGTTCTCCAGCCAGCCCGGCAGGATGACGGCGCGGCCTTCTTCGAGCTGGATGTCGAGGCGGGTGACCTTGTGTTCGCCGTGGTCGCGGCTTTGGTGCTTGCGCGAATGGAAGCTCAGCACCTTGCTCCAGGGCACGTTACGCCCCGAGGCGAGCGTAATTCCGTTCTCGTCGACGGCCTCGACGAAGGAACGATGCCAGAACCACAAGGCGAGACTTCCGATGCCCAGAGTAAGAGGGGCCAAGATCAAAAGAAAAGTTTTGAATCGTCCATTCGGACGAGCCTGAATTTTTGCCATTAGCGTTCACTCTAAAATGAGTTCAATTTAGAAATAAATGAGCGTCACGAACGATAGGCAATATACGGACCACTTGATAAGGACCGTGGAAAAAGACCATTTGGCAAGCGCACGGTCCTGGAGTTTCCCTCCCGAAACGCGACGTTTTCATGATGCTCGATAGGCCGGGCAGCGGATCAACCCCCGGATGATTTGACACTATCCAAATACCACAAACCCGCCCGGTAGTCTACTGCTTAACCTGATTAAGCCTTTACCTAGGCCGCCTCTCCATGAGACGGAATGTCGAAATTTGGTTGGAGTGCCCTAATGGCGAAGCGTGCCACCTCCTTCGTCTGCCAGGTCTGCGGCGCGGTTCACGCGCGCTGGCAGGGCCGCTGCGATTCCTGCGGGTCTTGGAACAGCATCTCGCAGGAGGAGACCGTCACCGGCTCGGTTCCCTCCTCGCAGCGCGCCGGACGCAAGGGCCGCCTCATCGCGCTGGAGGCGCTGTCCGGCAGTTCGCCCGACGCGCCGCGCACCCGCTTCGGCATCGGGGAACTCGACCGCGTGGCCGGCGGCGGGCTGGTGGCGGGATCGGTGCTGCTGATCGGCGGCGATCCCGGCATCGGCAAGTCCACCCTGCTGATCCAGGCGTCCGCGGCGCTGGCGGATGCCGGCCACCGCGTCATTTACGTCTCGGGCGAAGAGGCGGTGGCGCAGGTACGGCTGCGCGCCGAGCGGCTCGGCCTGTCCGGCTCCTCCGTCGAACTCGCCGCCGAGACCAATGTCGAGGACATCGTGGCGACGTTGGCGGAGGGCCGCACGCCGTCGCTGGTGGTCATCGACTCGATCCAGACCATGTGGACGGATTCCGCCGAATCCGCCCCCGGCACGGTCACGCAGGTGCGCTCCTCGGCGCAGATCCTTATCCGCTACGCCAAGCGCGCTGGCGCGGCGGTGATCCTCGTCGGCCACGTCACCAAGGATGGCCAGATCGCGGGGCCGCGCGTGGTGGAGCACATGGTCGATGCGGTGCTGTCCTTCGAGGGCGATGGCGCCCATCAGTTCCGCATCCTGCGGGCGCAGAAGAACCGCTTCGGGCCGACCGACGAGATCGGCGTGTTCGAGATGACCGGCCTCGGCCTGCGCGAGGTCGCCAACCCGTCCGAGCTGTTCCTCTCGCAGGGCGACCGCGGCGCGCCGGGCACGGCGGTCTATGCCGGCATGGAGGGCACGCGCCCGGTTCTGGTGGAGATTCAGGCGCTGGTGGTGCCGACCTCGCTCGGCACCCCGCGCCGCGCCGTGGTCGGCTGGGACCCGAGCCGGCTGTCCATGGTGCTCGCGGTGCTGGAGGCGCGCTGCGGCATCAAGCTCGGCGGCCATGACGTGCATCTCAACGTCGCGGGCGGCTTCCGCATCACCGAGCCGGCGGCCGACCTCGCGGTGGCGGCGGCGTTGGTCTCCTCGCTCAGCGGCGCGGCGCTGCCGGTGGACACGGTGCATTTCGGCGAGATCAGCCTCACCGGCGCCGTGCGCGCGGTCTCCCATTCGCCGCTGCGGATGAAGGAGGCGGCCAAGCTCGGATTCACCCGCGCGGTCGCGCCCGAGGCCAAATCCACAGGCGGCAAATCGTCTCCCCGAGATCCGGCCGAGTCGGCGCTTGCGCTGGAATCCGTTGCGTCACTGGGCGATCTGGTCGCCGGGATCGCCGCCAGATCGCCGCGCCGGGCGCCGAGACCCGCGCAGTCCGCGCAAGAGGGATGACGTCACCGCCGGGCCGCGCTATACCTCGCGCGGCCCCTCAGGGGGCTTTGATACCGCAGATTCGCTTGCTCACGGTGGGCCGTTTTGACCCTGCTCGACATCATCCTCATCGCCGTCATGGTGGTTTCCGGCCTGCTGGCCATGGTGCGCGGGCTGGTGCGCGAGGTCTTCGCGATCGCCTCCTGGGTGATCGCGGCGGTGGTCACGCTCTACGCCTATCCCCATGTGCTGCCTTACGCGAAGCAGTACATCAGCAACGACACCTTCGCGATGGCCGCCTCGGTCGGCGGCGTGTTCCTGATCACGCTTCTGGTGGTGTCGATCATCACCGTGCGCATCTCGGACCTCATCCTCGACAGCCGCATCGGCGCGCTGGACCGTACGCTGGGATTCCTGTTCGGTCTCGCACGCGGATTCCTTATAATGGTTGTGGCGTTCCTGTTCTTCAACTGGCTGGTCCAGAACGAGCAGGGTCAACCCGAGTGGATTCGCGACGCGCGCTCCAAGGTGGTCTTGCAAAGTGCGGGTGACTGGCTCATCTCCGTGCTGCCGGAAGATCCCGAGAGCCTGATACGCGACATTCGCAGCCCGAAGGATGCCGAACCGATCGAGCCGCCGCCGGAACCGTTCAACCCGGGTACGTCGACGCCTCCGGCGCCGTGATGTGCGAACGCCCGCTGGGACCGACCCTCCCGGCGGTTGTTTCGTTTGATGTTCAGCCTGTGGAGCGGACGCGGCCGTCATTGGCCGCGTGACAGCGGAGCGAAGGTCACATGACCGAGATAGCCGTCGACGACCTGTTCAAATCGAGCCCCGCCATCGAAGACAGCTTCGATGAATATGGGGATACGCTCCGCGAGGAGTGCGGCGTGTTCGGCATCTACGGACACCCGGATGCGGCGGCGATCACCGCGCTCGGCCTGCACGCGCTCCAGCATCGCGGACAGGAAGCGGCCGGCATAACCACTTATGACGGCCAGCGTTTTCACTCCGAGCGCCGTCTCGGTCTCGTGTCCGACGCCTTCTCCGACGGCGAGGCGATCAAGCGGCTTCCGGGCGCCATCGCGGTCGGCCATGTGCGCTATTCCACCACCGGCGCCACCATTCTTCGCAACGTCCAGCCGCTGTTCGCCGAACTCGACGGCGGCGGCTTTGCCATCGCCCATAACGGCAATCTGACCAATGGCCTGACGCTGCGCCGCCAGCTGATCCGTGACGGGGCCATCTGCCAGTCGACCTCCGACACCGAGGTCATGCTGCACCTCGTCGCCCGCTCCAAGCGCGCCCGCTTCACCGAGCGTTTCATCGACGCGCTGCGCGCCATCGAGGGTGCCTATGCCTTTGTCGGCCTCACCAACAAGAAGCTGGTCGGCGCGCGCGACCCGCTCGGCATCCGCCCGCTGGTGCTTGGCGAACTCGACGGCCACCCGATCCTCACCTCCGAGACCTGCGCTCTCGACATAATCGGTGCGCGCTATGTGCGGGACGTCGAGCCCGGCGAAGTGATCGTTTTCTCCTCCGACAAGGTGGAGACGCTGCGTCCCTTCGGCTCGGTGCCGCCGCGCCCCTGCATCTTCGAGTACATCTATTTCGCCCGGCCGGATTCGGTCGTGGGTGGCCGCTCGGTCTATCAGGTCCGCAAGAACATGGGCTTCCAGCTCGCCGCCGAGGCGCCGGCCGATGCCGACGTCGTGGTGCCGGTGCCGGATTCCGGCGTGCCCGCCGCCATCGGCTACGCGCAGGCCTCCGGCATCCCCTACGAGCTCGGCATCATCCGCAACCATTATGTCGGCCGCACCTTCATCCAGCCGACCCAGGCGGTGCGCGATCAGGGCGTGCGCATGAAGCACTCGGCCAACCGTTCGGTGATCGAGGGCAAGCGCATCGTGCTGATCGACGACAGCCTCGTGCGCGGCACGACGTCCGTCAAAATCGTGCGCATGATGCGCGAGGCCGGGGCGCGCGAGGTGCATTTCCGCATCTCCTCGCCGCCGATCACGCATCCCGACTATTACGGCATCGACACGCCGGACCGCGACAAGCTGCTGGCCGCCACCCACGACCTCGAAGGCATGCGCCGCTATATCGGCGCAGACAGCCTCGCCTTCCTCTCCATCGACGGCATCTACAAGTCGATGGGCTATGAGGGCCGCGATCCGGTCCGCCCGCAGTTCACCGACCATTGCTTCACCGGCGAATACCCGACCCCGCTGACCGACCGGCTTGGCGAGGTCTCACCCCGTCAGCTGTCGCTGCTGGCCGAGGCGAGCTGATCGGCCGATGGTCGAACTCAACCAGTGGCATCGTGGCCGGCTGATCGACCACATCCAGCTCGTGGTCGCCGATTTCGAGGCGTGCAAGCGCTTCTACGCGGCGATCCTTGAGGTGCTGGGCGTGCCGCTGGTCGAGGGCGACGGTTATTTCTTCGCCGATGAGCTGTTCGTGACGCCCGGCACCCCGGTGACCGGGCGCGCGCATCTCGCCTTCCAGGCCGCCGACGAGGCGATGGTGCGGCGCTTCCACGCCGCGGCGCTGGTCGCCGGCGGGCGTGACAATGGCGCGCCGGGGCTTCGCGATTATCATCCCGGCTATTACGCCGCCTTCGTGCTCGATCCCGAAGGCAACAATATCGAAGCCGTGTATCACGGCCCGGCGCGACGCTCCGCGCCGTCCGTGGTGCTGACGGACGATTCCCAGGCTTGAGGAACCCGCCATGACCGACACGACCGCGCGCCCGCTCTCCGGGCGCTACGCCCTCGTCACCGGCGCCACGCGCGGCATCGGCCAGGCCACCGCCCTCGCTCTCGCGGAAGCGGGCGCGCATGTCATCGCCATCGGCCGCACCGCTGGCGCGCTGGAAGAGCTGGACGACGCCATCCAGAAGGCCGGCTCCGCCGCCACGCTGGTGCCGCTCGACGTCAAGGACGGCCCCGGCCTCGACCGGCTCGGCGGCGTGCTCTATGAGCGCTTCGGCCGGCTGGACGTGTTCGTCGGCAATGCCGGCGTGCTCGGCCCGATGACACCGCTCCAGCAGGTCGAGCCCAAGGAATGGGACGACGCCATCGCGGTCAACCTCACCGCCAACTGGCGGCTGATCCGCTCGCTGGACCCGCTGCTGCGGCTCTCCACCGCCGGGCGCGCAGTCCTGGTGTCCTCGGGCGCGGCGTCCAAGGCGCGGGCCTATTGGGGCGTCTACGCGACCAGCAAGGCGGCTCTTGAAGTACTGGGCCGCACCTGGGCGGCCGAGACCCAGAACCTGTCGAACCTGCGCGTGAACCTGTTCAACCCCGGCCCGGTGCGCACCCGCATGCGCGCCAAGGCGTTCCCGGGCGAAGACCCGGAGGCGCTGCCGGCGCCGGAGCAGGTGGCGCAGGCCATCGTCTCGCTGTGCCTGCCCTCCTTCGAGGATACCGGCAAGCTCTACGACTTCCCCTCGCGCAAGCTCCTGAGCTTCCAGCCGCCAGCGTGAGCCACCTTTACCGGGGGGCGATCTCGCCGATGGCGATCGTCTCGATCGCCGCCGGGCGCCTCGTAAAGCTCAGAATAGCCAGGATCACGCCGGAGAGCTGCATGGCGATGCCGATCGCCTCCGGCGTCGTCGGCAGCCTCTGCTCGAAGATCAGCCCGTAAAGCAGGCCAAAGCCGGTCTCTGCGACGATCAGCAGGGCGGTGAGCACCATCGGCAGGCGGTTCGAGGCCACCATCCAGCACAGCGTGGCGAACCAGCAGCCCAGGAAGGATGTCACCAGCACCCAGGCGGTGAAGCGCTGCATGTCGGCATCGCTTGCCACCTCAGGATTCGGCAGGCCCAGCAGCGGAATCAGGATCAGGGCGCCGGCGGCCGCGCCCAGCCCCTGCAACCCGGTCCAGCCGAGCACGTCGGGGGCGTCGGGCGCCCGCAGGATCTGCGAATTGCCCAGCCCGTAGACCACCCAGATGCCCACCGCGCTCAGCGCGGCGAGAACGCCGAGCCAGGTGCGGTCGCCGAGGGTGGACTGCGCCGGCTCCGGCATGCCGGCATGGGCAGTGAGGATGCCGCCCAGCACCAGCGCGAACGGCAGGAGCAGCGCCCGCCACGAGACCGCCTTCTCGCGCAGATTGGCGATCAGCGACAGCACCACGGGCGAGGTGCCGATGATGAGCAGCGGCAGCACCGCGCCGGCGAACTGCACGGCATAGGCTGCCGAAAGGAAATAGCCGACATTGCCGAAACCCCCGAGCAGGAAGCCGAGCACCAGCTGCCGGCGCGACATGACCGGCCGGAATCGCGGCAGGATCATCAGCACGGCGGAGGTGAGGCCGAACAGCACGTAGCGCGCCAGCGTGAGATCCCAGGCCGAAAACGGCGCCACGGCGCGCGGGGAAACAAAGGCGAGCCCCCACAGCGCGCCCGTGGTGAGGCCGGCGAGGATGCCGATCAGCATGAGTGAATTCCGAATGAGGTTCGGCGCGGAAACCGGCGCGCGGAAGAAGCGGCTTCCTTATAGAGCGTTTTCGAGCGAAGTGGATACCGGTTCGCCTCTCGCCAAAACAAACGATTAGCGGCCGGCACCGCCGCGCGGAACCGGCATCTCGCGCATTTCCCTCGCGCGAACATGCTCCTGAGCAAAGACCGCCGGAAACCCCGGCTCAGTCCTTCTCGGCGTAAGGGTTGTCCTTCTCACGCAGCGTCAGCCGTATCGGCACGCCCGGCAGGTCGAAGGTGGTGCGCAGGCTGTTGACGAGATAGCGCGTATAGCTGTCCGGCAGCGCGTCGGCGCGCGAGCAGAACAGGACGAAGCTTGGCGGGCGCGCCTTGGGCTGGGTGATGTAGCGCAGCTTGATGCGACGCCCGGACACGGCCGGTGGCGGGTGCTGGTCGGTGGTCTCGCCGAGCCAGCGGTTGAGCGGGTTGGTGGCGACGCGGCGGTTCCACACCTCATGCGCGGCCTGAATGGCGCGCACCAGCCGGTCCAGCCCCTCGCCGGTCAGCGCGGAGAGCAGCACCACCGGCATGCCCTTGAGCTGCGGCAGCCAGTGGTCGGCCTCCTCGCGCATGCGCTTGGCAAGGCCCGGCTGGTCCTTCACCAGGTCGGACTTGGACAGGGCGATCACCACCGCCCGGCCCTCGCGCTCGGCGAGGTCGGCAATGCGCAGGTCCTGCTCCTCGAACGGATGGGTAGCGTCGATCAGCACCACCACCACCTCGGCGAAGCGCGCGGCGCGCAGGCCGTCGGCAACGGAGAGCTTCTCCAGCTTGTCATCAATGCGCGCGCGCTTGCGCATGCCGGCGGTGTCGAACACCCGCAGTTGCACCCCGTGGCGCTCGATGTCGACCGAGATGGAATCGCGGGTGATGCCGGCTTCCGGCCCGGTCAGCAGCCGATCCTCGCCGAGCAGCGAGTTGATCAGGGTCGACTTGCCGGCATTGGGGCGGCCGAGCACGGCGACGCGGATACGGCGCGGCCCGTCGCCCGCCTCGTCATCCTCGTCCTCGCTTCCGTCATCGTCCGGCAGGCATTGCATCAGCGCCCGCAGCAATTCGCCCATGCCCTCGCCATGCTCGGCGGAAATCTCCACCGGATCGCCAAGGCCCAGCGAATAGGATTCGAAGCTGCCGGCGGCCGCGTCGCGGCTCTCGCTCTTGTTGGCGATGAGGATGGTGTGCTTGCCCGAGCGGCGGGCGAGATCGGCGAAGGAGCGGTCGGTCGGGGTGATGCCGGCGCGGGCGTCGATCATGAACAGCAGGATGTCGGCGTCGGCGATCGCGGTCTCGGTCTGCGCGCGCATGCGCCCTTCGAGGCTCTCGGCCTTCGCCTCCTCCAGCCCGGCCGTATCCATCACCCGGAACGACAGGTGTCCCAGGCGAGCATCGCCTTCGCGGCGGTCGCGGGTGACGCCGGGCCGGTCGTCGACCAGCGCGAGGCGCTTGCCGACAAGCCGGTTGAACAGCGTCGACTTACCGACATTCGGGCGGCCGACGATGGCGACGGTCATGGTCATGATGATCAGGTGCCTCCCAGCACCGCGCGGCGGCGCCGGCTACGGCGCCGCGCCCTGCCCGGCGCCCGGCGCCGGAGCCGTGGGTTCGGGCTCGTAATAGGTGGAATTGGCCGG
Source organism: Ancylobacter sp. G4_0304 (assembly GCF_047501495.1). NCBI lineage: Bacteria > Pseudomonadati > Pseudomonadota > Alphaproteobacteria > Hyphomicrobiales > Xanthobacteraceae > Ancylobacter > Ancylobacter sp. G4_0304. The sequence continues at coordinate 20,075 of NZ_JAZDRM010000050.1, forward strand.
CTGCGGCGGCGCCGCACCGTAATCGATGCCGGGCACGCCCTCGGGGAACACTGCGGAACGGGGCCCGGGCAGCTTCTTTTCCTTCTCGCCGAAGGGATTCATCTTGTCGAGGGTCTCGCAGCCAGCGGTGGCAAAGGCCAGCGAGAGCGCGGCGGCGGCGAGGATCGCCCGGGTAAGACGCGGCATCCGTGTCGGCATGCTCAGCTCTCCTACTGTACGGCGGGGGCGGCGGGCGCGGGCGCGGCCTCGGCCGGAGCGGGCGCCGGCATCTCGGGAACAGCCGCCGGCATCTCGGGAACAGCCGCCGGCATCTCGGGAACAGCCGCCGGCATCTCGGGAACAGCCGCAGGCGCCTCGGGAACAGCGGCTGCGGGCGCTTCCACCGGCGTCGGCGCGCCGCCGGCGGCCAGCGTGCGCATCAGCTCGGCACGGCGCCGCAGGCCCGGCGGGCTCTCGGGGTCGGCCAGAATGGCGGTGAAGGTCTCGCTCGCGGCCTTGGTGTCGCCGGCCTTGTACTGGGCGAGGCCGATGATTTCGCGCGCGGAGTGGCGGAACGCGCCGTCCGGCGTGTCGAGCGGCTTCACTCGGGCCTCGATATCGGACAGCGGGGCGGTATCGACCAGCAGCAGCGCGGCGCGGATGGTCGCGACGTCGCGCATCAGGCCGGGCACGCGGCTGTCGCCGGAAATCGCGTCGTAATCCGCCACCGCCGCCGTGCGATTGGTTGCGGCGAGGTCGGTCGCGGCGCGGAAGCGGGACAGCAGGCGATAGCCCGAGGTCCCATCCTTCTCCAGCGCGGCGAAGGCGGCTTCGGCCTCCGCGTTCTTGCCCTGCGCGGCGAGCTGCATCGCCGCCTCGAATCGCGCACCCGAGGCCTGATCTTCCTTCAGCTTCCACCACTCATAGCCACGCCAGCCGGCGACGGCGACGACGATGAGCACGGCGAGGCCGATGATGTAGACGCCGTAGCGGCTCCAGATCCGGCCGAAGCGTTCGCGACGCAGGTCCTCGTCGATCTCGTGGAAGATGTCAGCCATGTCGCGGTCCGTGGCAAAGGTCGGGGGAGCGCCGGGAGGCGCCCCATCGGGTGGGCGGAAAGCATGAAGGGGCGGCAGGCAGGTTGCTTGCCACCGTTCAGGGCCGCGTAAACTAGCGATGCGGCCTCAACAAGGCAATCGACGGCGCAGGACGCCGCGTCAGCCCTTCTTCGGGGCGTAGACATGCTCCGGTCCGGGGAAGCTGCGCGCGCGCACCTCGCTGGCATAGGCCTCGACCGCGGCACCGATCGCCGGCCCGATATCGGCGAACTTCTTCACGAAGCGCGGCACGCGGTCGGAAAGGCCGAGCATGTCCTCCAGCACCAGGATCTGACCGTCGCAGGCCGAGGAACCGCCGATTCCGATGGTCGGCGGGGCCACCTCGCGGGTGATCTGCGCGGCAAGCGGCTCGCTCATCGCTTCCAGCACGATGGAGAAGGCGCCGGCATCGGCGATCGAGCGGGCATCGTCGAGGATCATCGCCGCGCCGGCCTCGTCGCGGCCCAGCGCCTTGAACGAGCCCAGCGTGTTGATCGCCTGCGGGGTGAGGCCGACATGGCCCATCACCGGCACGCCGCGATCGGCGAGAAAGCGCACGGTCTCGGCCATGCGGCGCCCACCTTCGAGCTTCACCGCGCCGGCGCCGGTCTCCTTCAGCACGCGCGCGGCGGTGGCGAAAGCCTGCTGGGGCGAGCCCTCATAGGAGCCGAACGGCAGGTCCACCACCACCAGCGCCTTCGCGGAGCCGCGCATCACCGCCTGCCCCTGCAGGATCATCATCTCGACCGTCACCGGCACGGTGGTTTCCATGCCGTGCATCACCATGCCCAGCGAATCGCCGACCAGCATGAAGTCGACATGGGGGTCGACGAGGCGGGCGGTGTGGGCGTGGTAGGCGGTCAGCGAGACGATCGGCTCACCACCCTTGCGGGCGCGGATGTCGGGAGCGGTGAGGCGGCGGGCGGCGGCGGGCTTGCCGGGCGCGGACTGTACGGACATGGCGTCGAGTGTTCCTCGGTTCTTTTGCAGCCGGTTCAGCCCGGCATGACAGGCACTCCCACCACATAGGGGTGGAACCAGAAGGCGAGCGCGGCATAAAGCACGACACCGCCGACCACCGCAACGAGGTCGCCGCCCCAGCCCTTGGGCGCGACGGGAAGCGGGGCGCCGCGGCGCTTGGCCTGAATCCGCATATAGACCGCCCAGCCGAGGATGACGAGGCTGAGCACGATGGTCGGCAGGTCGCCATTGGCGAGCAGATGCGCCAGCGCCCAGGTCTTGATCGCCACAAGGAACGGGAATTTCAGCCACGCTTTGATGTGGCTCGGCACCAGCGCCGCCACCGCCGCGATCGAGGCGACGAGCATCAGGAGCAGGGTGAAATGGCGCAGGCCCACCGGCGGGTCCCACAGCTGCGTCGGGCCGGCAGCGCGCCACATGCCGAAGCCGTAGGCGATCAGCAGTACGGCGGCCAGCGCCAGCACGCCATGGATGGCGCGATAGGGCACGAGGCCGAACTGCTCGACGGCAACCGCGCGCAGGTCGCGGCGGGCGGAGAAGACGTGCACGGCGACGAACAGCACGAGGCCGGCCAGCATCAGGATCATGGTGCGCTCCACGGGATCGAATTCGCCGCGACACTAGAGAGTTTCCAGGGCGCGCGCCATGGCGCGGGGCCGCGACCTTCGGCGCAGGATCAGGCGACGCAACACCGGCCAGCGGCCGCATCCCGTTCACATCTCAGGGAAATGCCGGCGCTGCTTTAACCTTGAGGCGAGCGAAGCCTCCCACGATCGCCATGGCTGTGTCACATTGCGGATGGGGGTACGACCATACGGGGGG
>NZ_JAZDRM010000051.1:0-22727 GCF_047501495.1 Ancylobacter sp. G4_0304
CTCAATAACTCCATGTAGATCACTCCGCTGTCCCCCGCGATGCCGCGTGAGACGTGGTGAAAACATGGGTCAGTTCTCGATGGAAAAATCCGCTCCTGCCGGGTCAGATCTCAGTGGAAATCAACAAGGGCGGTTTATGGAGCCTCGTTCGAGCCCGCTTGCGCCTTCTTATGGCGTGACCGCCGCCGCGCGAGCGGGGGCGCCCCCGAACAGCCTTGCATGTTCCGCCCGCGCGTAACGATCGGTCTGGCCGGCGAGGAAATCGGCGATGCGCCGGGCGCGGCGCGGCGGCGGCAGCGCGTCGATGCCGGCCCGCCATTCCGCCGGCAGCGCCAGCGTGTCGGCCATGTAGCGCGCGAACAAGGCGCGCACCACCTCGCCGGCGGCATCCATTTCCGCCATGACCCGGGGATGGCGGTACATGCGCGGGAACAGGAACGCCTTCACCGCGCGCTCGGCCTGCGCCATGGCGGGCGAGAACGCGACCAGCGGCCCGGCCAGCCGGCGCACATCGTCCGCGCTCGAAGGCTGCGCCGCCGCCACGCGGCGCCCGGTCTCGGCCACCACGTCCTCGATCAGCACCGTGATCACCCGCCGGCCGATCTCGTGGATCATGCGGGGAAGGTCGAGCCCCGGCCATTGCGCGCGGATGGCGCCGACCACCTCGCCGATCAGCGGCAGGCCGGCGATCTCGTCGACCGCGAACAGGCCGGCACGCAGGCCGTCGTCGAGGTCGTGCACGTCATAGGCGATGTCGTCGGCCAGCGCGGCGACCTGCGCCTCGGCGCCCGGCCAGCTCCACAGCCACAGGTCCTGCCGCTCGGCATGAACCGCCAGTGCATGCGGCAGCGGTTCGGCGAGCGGGCCGTTGTGCTTGACGATGCCCTCATGCACTTCCCAGCTCAGATTGAGCCCGTCAAAGGCCGGGTAGCGATTCTCCAGCTTGGTGACGACCCGCAGCGACTGGGCGTTGTGGTCGAAGCCGCCATACTCCGCCATGCAGGCGTCGAGCACGCGCTCGCCGGCATGGGCGAAGGGCGGGTGGCCGAGATCGTGCGCCAGCGCCAGCGTCTCGGCGAGGTCCTCGTCGAGCCCCAGCGCGCGGGCAAGCGAGCGCGCGACCTGCACCACCTCCAGCGTGTGGGTCAGCCGGGTGCGGTAGTGGTCGCCCTCGTGATAGGAAAACACCTGCGTCTTGTAGGCGAGGCGCCGGAAGGCACTGGAATGGATGAGCCGATCGGCATCGCGGCGGAAGGCGCTGCGCGCTCCGCTGTCCGGCTCCGGGAACAGCCGTCCCCGGCTCTGCTCCGCCATCGACGCCCATGGCGCGCGCGGAGCGGCTCCTGCCACCGCCATCAGGCCCTCGCCGCCGTCATGAGCGGGTCTCCCATGCGTCCGCCCCCTTTGACTCGGGGCGGGCAGCACTTAACTATTGCGGCAGGTCACATTCAACCCGAAGACAGCGCCATGAGCTCAAGCCCTTCGATTGTCCCGGTGGAAAGCGCTACGATCGACAGCGTCGGCGTCACGCCGAGTGCGGTGCGGCGCATCGCCGAAATCCTGAGCCAGGAGGCACCGGAGAGCATGCTGCGCGTCAGCGTGGAAGGCGGCGGGTGCTCGGGCTTCCAGTACAAGTTCGACATTACCCGCGAGCGCGAGGCGGACGACATCGTCATCGCCGAGGGCGGCGCGACCGTGGTGATCGATCCGGTCTCGCTCGAATACATGTCGGGCTCCCACATCGATTTCGTCGACGACCTGATCGGCGCCTCGTTCAAGATCGCCAACCCGCACGCCACCGCCTCGTGCGGCTGCGGCACGAGCTTCGCGCTCTGATGGGCCCCGTCGGCGTGCTCTGCGCGCTGCAGCAGGAACTGGCTTATCTCGCCGACAATCTCGACCACGACGACACGACCAGCGTGGCCGGCATGGATTTCCATACCGGCCGCCTCGACGGTCACAGCGTCGTGCTGGCGCAGGCCGGCATGGGCAAGGTCAACGCCGCCATCGCCTCCACGCTGCTGATGGAACGCTTCAAGGCCCGCACCCTGCTGTTTTCCGGCATTGCCGGCGGGCTGGACCCGGCCCTGAGCATTGGCGACGTGGTGATCGCCGACCATGTGCTCCAGCACGATGCCGGCTTTACCGACCCGGACGGGTTCAAGGTCTATCAGGCCGGACACCTCCCGTTCTTCCGGCCCTATGAGGGGCTCGGCCACGCCGCCGATGCCGATCTTCTGCGCCGGGCGCAGGCCGCGCTCGCCGATCTCTCCCTCTCCCCGCTCTCCGCCAGCCCGAATTCCCGCCCGCCCCGGCTCCATGTCGGGCGCGTACTGACCGGCGATCAGTTCGTGAACAGCGAGGCGCTGCGCGTGCGGCTGTTCGAGGAGCTGGGCGGGGCGGCGGTGGAGATGGAAGGCGCGGCGATGGCGCAGGTCTGCGAGGCGTTCGGCGTGCCGTGGCTGGTGATCCGCGCCTTGTCGGACCTCGCCGGGGCGCAGTCGCATTTCGACTTCGCGACCTTCGTGGACGAGGTGGCGATGTCCTCGGCGCTGATCGTGCGCCGGCTGCTTCCGGTGCTGTGACGCGTCTTTATCGCGGCTTTATCCCCCTGCCCCGCCTTCGCCATCGAAAGCTGACCGGACCGCCGCCATATTGAAGCCACGGCCGACCCCGGCCGATGGAGGCTTTCATGATGCTCTCGTCTCTTATCGTCGCCCTGATGCGCACGCTGCATCATCTCGACCGCAAGCTCACCGACGGCGCGTGGCAGCATGGCCGCTATTGCGTGGCCGACGAGAAAATCCGCCGCCGCCGCTGAGGACGGCATTTGCGCCGGCCGGCGCGAGGCCGCATTCTGCGCGCCGACTCGACCTGGGCCCGCAAGCGGCGGGCCTCCCGACACGCGGATCAACGCCCATGCGCATCGCCACCTGGAACGTCAACTCGATCCGGCTGCGGACCGACAACACGCTGGCCTGGCTGAAGGAGACCCAGCCGGACGTGGTGTGCCTGCAGGAGATCAAGTGCCAGGACGAGCAGTTCCCGCGCGAGGCCTTCGAGGCCGCCGGCTACAACGTCGCCGTCCATGGCCAGAAGGGCTTCAACGGCGTCGCCATCCTCTCCCGCCTGCCCTTCGACGAGGTAACCGCCGGCCTGCCGGGCGACGAGGCCGACGTGCAGTCGCGCTTCATCGAGGTGGTGGTGTCGACCGGCAAGGGCGTGGTGCGGGTGTGCGGCATCTATCTGCCGAACGGCAATCCGCCGGACACCGAGAAGTATCCCTACAAGCTCGGCTGGATGGCGCGGCTGAAAGCCCATATCGCGCAGCGCCTCGCCTATGAGGAACCGCTGATCGTCGCCGGCGACTACAATGTCATTCCCGCGCCCGAGGACGTGCACGATCCGCGCGCCTGGGAGGGCGATGCGCTTTATCTGCCGCGCACGCGGCTTGCCTTCCGCGAGCTGATCAATCTTGGCCTCACCGATGCGGTGCGGGCCTCCAGCGACGCGGCGGGACTCTATACATTCTGGGATTATCAGGCCGGCGCCTGGCCGCGGAACAATGGCATCCGCATCGACCACCTGCTGCTGTCGCCGCAGGCCGCGGACCGGCTGAAGGGGGTCGGCATCGACAAGCATGTGCGCGGCTGGGAGAAGCCGTCCGATCACGTTCCGGTCTGGGCGGATATCGATCTGGCCGCCTGACATCCCGTCAGGCCGGCGAGGCGGCGCCTCAGCGCGTCGCCTTCATGTATTGTTCGAGATAGACAAGGGCCATGGCGCGCTCATCGGAGTTGGCCGAGCTGAACGCCTCCTCATAGAGATCGACGACCCATTTATCGTCCGGGCCGGCGGCGGCGTCGCGGGCAAGCGTCAGCCACATCAGGCCGCGCGCGGCCTGGCGGGCGATGCCGTCATCGCCCTTGAACAGCATGCCGCCGAGCGCGGCCTGCGCCTGATATTGCCCCTTATGCGCGGCGAGGCCGAGCCAGCGGGCGGCAAGGCGGGTGTCGCGGTTGACGCCGGTGCCCTCGATATAGAGCCGCGCCAGATGATACTGCGCGTCCGGGTCGCCGAAATAGGAGGCGGCATAGGCGAACATGTCGCGCGCGCGGTTGGGGTCGCGGCGGACATTGCTGTTGGGAATCCCGATCAGGTAATAGGCACCGAGCGAGACAAAGGCATTGGCGACGAAGCGCGCCTGCGGTGCCGACGGGTTGTCGTCGGCATGCATGTTGGCGATCTGGGTGAAGTATTCGAACGCCTTGATGTCGTTGCGTTCGACACCCTCGCCCTCGACATACATGCGCCCGAGCTTCCACTGCGCGCCGACATGACCCTGGTCGGCCGCGTAGCGCAGCGCATCGACGCCCTTCTCGGTCTCGCCGGAACGCAGCGCCTGCGTGCCGAAGCGCACCGATTCATCGATGCCGCGCGGCATGGCGCCCGAGAGCGCGCCGCCCGGAATCACCGCGCTCGGCACCACTGGCCCCGGCAGCGCCGGGGCAATGGGGCCGGCCGTGCCGTCGAACGCCGGCGCGACAGCCGGCGTTGCGACGAGCGCCAGAACGGCGAGAAGGAGTGAACGGTCAAATATCCGCATAGCACGATGTCTCGGCCGCGCCGCCGGGATGGGTCACCGCGCCATCACGGGCGGGTCCCACGGCCTGCGCGAACTTCCAGATAGCCCCCGAGCCAACCGGAGACGGACGCGGCTCCCACTCCGCCTTGCGGGCGGCGAGTTCCTCGTCCGACAGCGCCACGTCGAGGGTGCCCTCGATCGCGTCGATGGTGATGATGTCGCCGTCGCGCAGCAGGCCGATCGGCCCGCCGACCGCCGCTTCCGGCCCGACATGGCCGATGCAGAAGCCGCGCGTCGCGCCGGAGAAGCGGCCGTCGGTGATCAGCGCCACCTTGTCGCCCATCCCCTGGCCGTAGAGCGCCGCCGTGGTCGACAGCATCTCGCGCATGCCGGGGCCGCCCTTCGGGCCTTCATAGCGGATCACCAGCACCTCGCCCTCCTTGTAGGCGCGGTTGGTGACCGCCTCGAAGCAGGCTTCCTCGCCGTCGAAGCAGCGCGCCGGGCCCGAGAACTTCTGGTTCTTCAGGCCGGCAACCTTCACGATGGCGCCTTCAGTGGCGAGATTGCCCTTGAGGCCGACCACGCCGCCGGTGACGGTGATGGGGTCATTGGCCGGGCGAACCACGTCCTGGTGCGGGTTCCACTTCACCGAGGCAAGGTTCTCGGCAATGGTGCGGCCGGTCACCGTCATGCAGTCGCCGTGCAGATAGCCGTGCTCCAGCAGGGTCTTCATCAGCAGCGGAATGCCGCCGGCCTCGAACATGTCCTTGGCGACATAGCGGCCGCCCGGCTTGAGGTCGGCGATGTAGGGCGTGCGCTTGAAGATCTCGCAGACGTCGAACAGGTCGAACTTGATGCCCGCCTCATGGGCGATGGCCGGCAGGTGCAGGCCGGCATTGGTTGAGCCGCCGGAGGCCGCGACCACCGTCGCCGCGTTTTCCAGCGCCTTGCGGGTCACGATATCGCGGGGGCGGATGTTGCGGGCGATGAGGTCCATCACCTGCTCGCCAGCGGCCATGCAGAACTTGTCGCGGATTTCGTAAGGAGCGGGCGCGCCGGCCGAATAAGGCAGCGCAAGGCCGATCGCCTCGGAGACCGTCGCCATCGTATTGGCGGTGAACTGCGCGCCGCAGGCACCGGCCGAGGGGCAGGCCACCTGCTCCAGTTCATCGAGGTCTTCGTCGTTCATGGCGCCGACCGAGTGCTTGCCGACCGCCTCGAACAGGTCCTGCACCGTGACCGGCTGGCCGCGGAACGAACCAGGAAGGATGGAGCCGCCATAGATGAAGATCGACGGCACGTTGAGGCGCACCATGGACATCATCATGCCGGGCAGCGACTTGTCGCAGCCGGCGAGGCCGACCAGCGCGTCATAGGCATGACCGCGAATCGTCAGCTCGACCGAGTCGGCGATGACCTCGCGCGAGGCCAGCGAGGCCTTCATGCCTTCGTGGCCCATCGCGATGCCATCGGTGACGGTGATGGTGCAGAACTCGCGCGGAGTGCCATTGGCGGCGGAGACGCCCTTCTTCACCGCCTGCGCCTGGCGCATCAGCGAAATATTGCAAGGCGCGGCCTCGTTCCAACAGGAGGCGACACCCACCAGCGGCTGGTGAATCTGCTCCCGGGTCAGGCCCATGGCATAAAGATAGGAACGATGCGGCGCGCGCGACGGCCCTTCCGTGACGTGACGGCTGGGCAGGTTGCGCTTGTCGATGATGGTCTTGGCGTCCATTTTTATGCACTTTCCCGGCGGAAGCGGAATTCACGGGCCCTGCACCCGAGACACTACTCTCCACTACCTGTCTGTCGGATTTCGTGCCGGTTTGTGGCGTCTTCTAGGCGCCGGAGGGTCTGGTTCCGCTTATGGTTGCGAATGAGCGACACTGTTGCACATCCGTCACGTCGAACGGTAGTGCAGGAGAGCCACGGCCGAGCGCCGAGTGCCGCCATGGCTAAGTTTTCCTTGCCGTCCGCATCGGCACCGCCCGGCATGTCTTCCACGAGGGCAACTGCCTGTCATCGGCGTGTCACGCGCCTGTGCGGAAAGCACAATCCCGAACCACGCCAATCACCTGCGAGAGGACCTGACGGACATGTCGAGCGGCAATATCGTTGAACGGCTGCGGGCGATGGCGGCGGATATCGAGCGCTTTCCGCGCGACAAGATCGAGGACGAACTCTCCGAGGCGGCCGACGTGATCGAGCGGCTGCGCGCCGAACTCGACAAGTTCCTGCCTCCGGTCGAGACCCCGGCGCCGGACAGCACCGTCAAGCGCGGGTAAGGAAAACCGCCGCCGGCCTTCAGTCGGCGGCGCTCCGCACCCAATGCGCCGAGGAGACCTGCGGCAGGCGCCGCAGCTGCGCGACCAGATCGTCCAGCTCCCGGCGCGAGGCCACGGTGGAGACCAACTGCGCCGTGATCTCCACCATGTCGTTGGGACGTGGCTCGTCGTCGATCGATGCGGCCGGAAAGCTGGCATTGTCCAGCTCGGCGGAAAGCCGCGCCTGCAGATCGGCGCTGTCGGCCAGCCGGCCGATCACGATCAGCTCATAGCTGGCTTCGCTCTCCTCGCCCTGCGGCAGGCGCTCCATCCACCGCACCAGCGGACGCAGCAGCGTGTTGCCGGCCAGCACGAAGGCGGTGAGCAGGATCGCCTGCGCGATGAGGTCCGCCCCGGCGCAGGCGCCCACCGCCGCGGAGCACCACAGCGTCGCCGCGGTGTTGAGCCCGGAAATATTGGCGCCGTCCTTCATGATCACGCCGGCGCCGAGGAAGCCGATGCCGGACACCACATAGGCGACGACACGCACCGCCCCGTCCGGACCGCTCAGATGCATCGCCATGTCGACAAACTGGCAGGCGCCGATGGCCACCAGCACATTGGTGCGCAGCCCCGCCATGCGCTGGCGGTATTGCCGCTCGGCGCCGATCAGCGTGCCCATCGCGAAGGCGACGATCAGGCTGACCAGCGTGCTGCCGAGTTCGGCGAACTGGAACGAGGCGATGAACGGCATGGGTCTGTCTCGCCTCGCATTATCGCGGATCAGCGGCGGACAGGGCGCCATCGCCCTGCCCTGTCTGGTCTAATGCCTGGCGGGTGACGTTTCGATGACGGGCAGCGGCAAGGCCGCGCCCATAGCTCACGCCCCCTTGATCACGCTCCTCTGCTCACGCCCCCTTGCCGAGCCTTGCCAGCGCCTCGCGGATTTTCGCGGCGCGGGCATCGGCCGCCTCGCGGCGCTCGCGCTGCTCCTCGATCACCTCTTCCTTGGCGCGGGAGAGGAAATCGGGGTTGTTGAGCTTCACGTCGATCTTGGCGATCTCGTCGCTCGCCTTGGCCAGTTCCTTGGCGAGGCGCCCGGCTTCCGCGTCCATGTCGATGATGCCGGCGAGCGGCAGCGCCGCCGTCTCGCCGCGCACAACGATCTGCACCGCCCCTGCCGGCGCCTCGTGCTCGAAGGCGATGGAGGACAGCCGGGCGAGACGTGCCAGCGCATCGTTCCACACGCCGACACGCTCGCGGGTGATCTCCGACACGCCGACCAGGACCAGCGGGATCTGCGCACCCGCCGGCACGTTCATTTCCGCGCGCACCGAGCGGATTTCGGTGACCAGATCGACCAGCCAGCCCATCTCGGCCTCGGCATTGGGCGCCTCCAGATCTTTCAGCACCGGCCAGGAGGACAGCGCGAGCAGGTTTTCGCGCGGGGTGCCGCCCTCGGCGGTGCGCGCCCACAGCTCCTCGGTGAGGAACGGCATGAACGGGTGCAGCAGCTTCAGGATTTCATCCAGCACGAAGGCGGTGGTGGCGCGGGTCTCGGCCTGATGCGGGTTCTCGGCGTTCATGAACACCGGCTTGGCGAGTTCCAGATACCAGTCGCAGAAGATGTTCCAGACGAAGCGATAGGCCGCGCCGGCCGCCTCGTTGAACTTGTACTCCTCCAGCGCCTTGGTGATCTCACCGAGCGTCTTCTGGGTCTCGGACAGGATCCAGCGGTTGAGCGCCGACTGCACGCCCGCAGGATTGAAGCCCTCGACCCGCCCGCAGCCGTTCATCTCGGCGAAGCGCGCGGCGTTCCACAGCTTGGTCGCGAAATTGCGGTAGCCCTCGACGCGCGAGGTGGCGAGCTTGATGTCGCGCCCCTGCGCCGCCATCGCCGCCAGCGTGAAGCGCAGCGCGTCGGCGCCGTACTTGTTCACGAGGTCGAGCGGGTCGATGACGTTGCCCTTGGACTTCGACATCTTGGCGCCCTTCTCGTCGCGGACGAGGGCGTGGATGTAGACGTCCTTGAACGGCACTTCGCCGTCCATGAAGTGCAGGCCCATCATCATCATCCGGGCGACCCAGAAGAAGATGATGTCGAAGCCGGTGATCAGCACGGAGGTCGGGTAGAAGCGCGCGAGTTCGCCGGTCTCGTCCGGCCAGCCGAGCGTCGAGAACGGCCACAGCGCCGAGGAGAACCAGGTGTCGAGCACGTCCTCGTCGCGGGTGATCAGCGCCGCGCGCTTCTCGGGATCCGTGGCGAGCACCTGCGCCTCGGCATCGGTGATGATGCCGTTCTGCACGCAATGGGCGAGCGCGGCGGCGACCGCCTCCTCCTCGCTCTCCTCGACGAAGATGCTGCCGTCCGGCCCGTACCACGCCGGAATCTGGTGGCCCCACCACAGCTGGCGCGAGACGCACCAAGGCTGGATGTTCTCCAGCCACTCGAAATACGTCTTCTCCCAGTTCTTCGGCACGAAGGAGGTTCGCCCCTCGCGCACCGCCGCCAGCGCCGGCTGCGCCAGCGTGTGGGCGTCGACATACCACTGGTCGGTGAGCCAGGGCTCGATCACGACGTTGGAGCGGTCGCCATGGGGCACGGCATGGGTGTTCGGCTCGATCCTGTCGAGCAGGCCGCGCTCCTCCATCAGCGCGACCACGGCCTTGCGGCCGGCCTCGCGGCTCAGCCCGTCCAGCGCCAGCACGAGGTCAAGATCGGGGCCGGGAATCGTGCCGTCGAGGAAGTCGTCATTGCCCTTGAGGGTGAGGCGCGCTTCCGAATCCAGCACATTGATCATCGGCAGGTCGTGGCGGCGGCCGACCTCGAAATCGTTGAAGTCGTGCGCCGGGGTGATCTTCACCGCGCCGGTGCCCTTGGTCGGGTCGGAATACTCGTCCGCGACGATCGGGATCAGCCGGCCGACCAGCGGCAGCACCACCTTGGCGCCGGCGGCGACCAGGCCCTGATAGCGCGGGTCTTCCGGGTGCACCGCGACCGCGGTGTCGCCCAGCATGGTCTCGGGGCGTGTGGTCGCGACCACGATGTAGTCTCGGGTCTCGAACTCATAAGGCTGGTTGTTCTCGTCGAAGGCGATCGGGTGCTGGTAGGTCACGCCGTCGGCGAGCGGGTAGCGGAAGTGCCAGAGATGACCCTTCACCTCGACCTGAAGCACCTCTAGGTCGGAAATGGCGGACTGGAACTTCGGGTCCCAGTTCACCAGCCGCTTGTCCTTGTAGATCAGCCCTTCCTTGTAGAGCCGGACGAACACTTTCAGCACGGCGCGGGACAGGCCCTCATCCATGGTGAAGCGCTCGCGCGACCAGTCACAGGAGGCGCCCAGCTTCTTGAGCTGGTTGATGATGGTGCCGCCGGATTCCTCCTTCCACTGCCACACGCGCTCGATGAAGGCCTCGCGGCCCATCTCGCGGCGGCCGGGAAGCTGGCGCTCGGCGAGCTGGCGCTCGACCACCATCTGGGTGGCGATGCCGGCATGGTCGGTACCGACTTGCCACAGCACATCCTTGCCGCGCATGCGCTCGAAGCGGCACAGCACGTCCTGCAGCGTGTTGTTCAGCGCGTGGCCCATGTGGAGCGAGCCGGTGACGTTCGGCGGCGGGATGACGATGCAATAGGGCGGCGCGCCGGCCCGCTCGGGACGCCCGGCCTTGAATGCCTGCGCATCCAGCCAGCCCTGGTAGATGCGGTCTTCGACGGCGGCGGGATCGAACCTGTTATCGAGCATGACGGCTCCGGGCACCTCGTTCGAGCCCTCCCCTCCGGCGGACGTGCCGCTTCGGGCCGGGACGGGCTCACGATCAAGACAGGAGAGCCCGATCCGGTCGGCGCGGGCTCTGGAATGGGTGCGAGAGAAAGCGGAGCCGGCCGGCCGAGTCAACAACGACATCGGCGAGAGGCCCCTCACGCACCAAAGGCGGGCCACCCGCGAGGGCACCCGCCTTTGCAGAAGGTAGTGCTGAAACGAGGAGGTCAGCCCTGACGGGCGACGCGCTCGATCTCGGCGCGCACGAGGCGCTCGACCAGCGCCGGCAGGTTCTCGTCGAGCCAGCTCTTGAGCATCGGGCGGATCGCCTCGGTCACCACATCCTCCACCGAACGCGAGTTCGAGGCGACGGTGCGGGCGAGCGAGCCGAAGGACGCCGCGACCGCGCTGTTGGTCGGCGCGGAGACCAGACGCTCGGGACGCGGCAGCTCGGCCGCCGACTCAGGCGCCCGCACCGGCGGCACGGGGCGCGCCTCTACCGAAGCGGCGGGCGAGGCCGGGCTACGCGGCGAGAGAGGGGCGGGCTTGGCTTGCACCTGCATGTCGACGGCCTCCGGCACGGGGGGAGCGGTTTCGGCCGGCGCGGGCGCCGGCTCGGCGGAAGTCGCGGCGGCCCAGGAAGCGGCCACGGGAGAGTCGTGTTCGTCCTGGACGGCAGCATCCAGCGCGACGCCCGCCGGCGCGGACGTTTCGGCAACCGCCGCGTCGCTCGCGGGCGCCTCGTCGACTGCGGGGATCGCCGCAGGCTGAAACAGCTCTGCCGGAACGGCAGCGAGTTCGGCCTGCACCGCCTGTTCGACGAGGGCGAGATCCATCAGCGCGGCGGCGAAGGGGGCGTCGAGATCGAGCTCGTCGACCGCCGGCTCGGCATTGGCCTGCGGTGCCGGCTCCGGCGCGGCGCGCGAGACGCCATAGCTGCGCGGAGCGTAAGGATCGGCCAGCGGGCGGCGGGCCGCCGCCGGGGTGTAGCCGGCCGCCGCGCGCGGCGCGGGCGCCACCAGCGGACGAGCGAAGGCGCGCGGCTCTGACGCGCGATCTTGGGAGATGCGAGCTTCCGGGGCACGCGGCTCGGAGACGACCGGACGGGCGGGCTCGGCCTCGCGGCTGGGCGCCTCGGCGGCCTCCACTGCGGGAGCGGTGGGCTCCGGCGCACGGCTACTGGCCGCATCGGCCGCGACATCGTCGGAGATGATGCGGCGGATGGAGGCGAGAATCTCTTCCATGGACGGCTCGTTGGCCCTCGCACTCACCGACATGCGCTGCATCCGATTGTTGAAACGACGCCACACCGACGGAAATGTCGCCGAATCGGGGCGAATCACTCCGTTAACATCACGTAAATATGGCACCGGGAAAAGGTGGGCGCCACGCAGGACGCCCGTCAAGATTGTGGACGGCGCACGCGCCGTCCGTTCTCACTGTCCGCCGGGCGTGCGCACGCCGAACCAGGCATCGCGGACCTGGTCGTAATGGACCTTGGGGTTATAGGTCGCAACCTTGAGCCCGAGCCTGGTGGAGCTGAGCTCGCCGCTGGCGGACAGCACGGCATAGGACGCCACCACGCGGTCGCGCTGGGCGATGACGAGGCTGGCGCGGGCATTGAACAGCGCGGTCTGCGCGTTCAGCACGTCGAGCGTGGTGCGCTGGCCGACACGCCACTCCTCGCGCACGCCACGCAGCGCGATCTCGTTGGCGGCCACGGAAGCCTGAGCCGATTCGATCGCCGCCTTGGCCGCTTCGAGGGCGCCCCAGTACTGCACGACATTGGCGCGAACCTGCTCGCGGTTCACATCGACCTCGATGCGCATCTGGCCAAGCGTTTCCTTGGTCTGGCGGATGGTCGCGAACTCGGCGCCGCCCTGGTAGATCGGCACGGAGAGGTTCAGCGAGGCCGCGGCCGAGGTCTGGCGCTCGACATTGGCCGAATTGTTGTAGTTGGACGAGGCCGAGCCGTTCAGCGTCAGGGTCGGCGAGAGCGCGCCCTCGGCCACCTTTACGTTCGACAGCGCGGCGTCCACCGCGAATTCCGCCGCCTTGACGGCGGGGTGGCGGGACAAGCCCAACTCGACCGCGCGCGCCTGCGACTTCGCCAGCAGCCCGTCGATCGGGCGGCCGGGCGTCAGCTTCGCCGGACGCAGCCCGGTGACCTGGAAGAACACCGCGTTCGAGGTGTTGAGGTTGGATTCGGCCAGCGAGAGCTCGCTTTCCGCATTCGCCACGCTGGCCTCGGCCTGGGCGACGTCGGTGCGGGTGATCTCGCCCACCGCGAAACGGTCGCGGGCCGCGCGCAGCTCTTCACGCAGCGCTTCGAGGTTCTGCTTCTGCAGCTCCACCAGCGCGCCGTTCTGCAGCACGTTCATATAGGCGGTCGCCGCGTCCAGCAGCACGAGCTGCTCGGTGTTGCGCAGCAGCTCGCGCTGGCCCCTCACCTGCGACTCGGCGCCGCGCACCGAATTGGCGGTGCGCAGGCCGTCATAGATGGTCTGCGCGATGGTGATGCCGACGCCCGAGGGATAGGTCTTGTTATTGCTGATCGCCCCGGTGCCGAGCGCCTGGGCATAGGCCGAATCGACCCGCGTCTCCGCCCACTGCATGCCGACGAAGGCACTGCCGAACACCTGCGGGCGGTAGCCCGACAGCGCGATCGGCACGTATTCGTCGGTCGCGCGGGTGGCCGCGCGCTGGGAGTTGAGCGTCGGATTGTTCTGATAGGCTGCCGAAAGCGCCTGATCGAGGGTCTGCGAATAAGCCGGCAGCGCACTCGCGAGGAAAAGCGCGGTCGCCACAGATGCGACGACCCTGCCTCCGGTAGCAGAAACCCACATGGTCCAAACCCCTGCGAACGCTAGCTTTTTCTGAGGCCGCCCATCAGGCGCGGCCTCAATCCTTTAATCGGTCCTTAATAGGATAGGGGCTGCGCGCCGGTATGTGAACCGGCCGGTTCGGCGCCGCGGGCGTTTTGCGTCGAGCGCGACAGTTCGGCCACAGCTCCCGCGGGGAAGCCTCAGAATACAAAGCCCGGGCGGGCCTCGAAACCGGGGAGGACCGGCACCGCCGCGTCGAAGGCGATGCGCGAGCCGATACCGCCGGTGGTATTGGTGTAGATGCTCGCGCGGCCCGAGCGGCCACGGCCGACCACACAAACGAGTCGGCCCTCGGGCTTGAGCTGCGACAGCAGCGCCGGCGGCACCTCGTCTACCGAACCGTTCAGCAGAATCACGTCGTAGGGCGCCTCGCCCGCCCAGCCCGCGTTCATCGGGCCCTGCACATAGGCGGCATTGAGCAGCCCGAGTTCCTCCAGAATCCGGGTGCCCTGCCCCGCGAGCTCGGCATCCTCCTCCAGCGCCACGACCTGCCCGGCGAGGCGGGCGAGAACGGCGGTGGAATAGCCGGTGGCGGCGCCGACATCGAGCACCAGCGCATCCGGTGCGACCGCGGCGGCCTGCAGCAGGCGCGCCAGAACCATCGGCTCCATCAGGTAGCGCGCGGGGGTGCCCGGCTTCACCAGCAGGTCGTCGTCGATATAGGCGAAGTTCTTGAGGCTGGCGGGCACGAATTTTTCGCGCGGGGTCTCCAGCATGGCCGCCACGATGCGCAGATCGGTCACGTCGTTGGCACGAACCTGCGCGTCGACCATGGCGCGGCGCATCTCGGCGAAATCGATCATCGGTAAACCTCGAAACAGGAAAGCGGCGACGGGCGGTAGCCGGAGAAACGGCCAGGAAACACGGCATGAGTATTGCGCAGGCCCGTCCGTTGGCAAGTCTTCTCGAAGGTTTCCAAATGTCGCAATCCGTCCCCGCTCGGCCGTGCCGGAGCCATTCGCATGTGGATGGCGCGTTGCCGAGCGCGAAAGGCTCTGTTATGAGGCCGCTGCCCGGGCTGGCCCGGCAGGGCCGCCCAGGCTTCGGCCACGTGGCGGAGTGGTTACGCAGCGGACTGCAAATCCGCGTACGGGGGTTCGATTCCCTCCGTGGCCTCCAGTTCACGCACGCGTCGCCGACGGCCTCAATCTTGCCGTCGGCGACGCGTGATGTGCCGGATCGAGGCGTCCGGTCCTGCCTCGGATAAAGGACTGCCAAGGTTTGACAACACGTCATGATCGTCGTTGATGATGCTCCGCGCGCGACCGGCCGCGCGACGACAAGGGTCCTCGCCCGCGGGCCCCAAGCTTCTTGCCGGAAAGGAACCGCCTGATGGTGCCTCCCAAATTGGCCAATGCTTTCCGCAACCTGATCAGTCCCGAGACCCGGGATACGATCGGGCGGCTGCTCCTGACGGACGGGCGCCGCCACTGGAAGGGCTACGCGATCTCCTTCTTCTTCATGGGGATCATGGCCGCGACAACCTCGGGCCTCGCCTATCTGATGGGCGACGTGATCAACCGCATCTTCGTCGAGCAGAATTCGGCGGCGATCTGGATTCTCTCCGGCGCCGTGCTGGCGCTGAGCATCATCAAGGGCTTCGCCACCTATGGCCAGGCGGTGGCGCTGGCGAAGGTCGGCAACCGTATCATCGCCGACAACCAGAAGCGCGTGCTCGACCGGCTGTTCTCGCAGGATGTCCGCTATTTCAGCGGCTCGCACACCGCCGAGATCATGCTGCGCTTCAATGCCGGTGCGCAGGGCGCCCGCAATGTGCTCAACCTGCTGATCACCAGCCTCGGCCGCGACCTGCTCTCGGTGATCGGCCTCACCGCGGTGATGATCATCCAGGACCCGTTCATGGCGGTGATCGGCCTGGTCGTGATGCCGATCGCGGTCGGCGGCGTGCGCAGCCTCATTCGCAAGGTGCAGAAGATCTTCTCGCGCGAATTCTACGCCGCGGTGCAGATCATGACCGAATCCATCGAGGTGTTTCAGGGCATCCGCACCGTGAAGTCCTTCACCATGGAGGACGACCTGCGCGCCCGCATCTATGGCCGCATCGACGGGTTGGAGAAGGCGTCCAACCGGATGATCCGCGCCCAGTCGCAGGCAGGCCCGCTGATGGAGGCCCTTGGCGGCGTCGCGATCGGCCTGGTGGTCATGTATGCCGGCTGGGGCGTGCTCCATGGCGGGCGCACCCCGGGCGAATTCTTCTCGGTGATCACCGCGCTGCTGCTGAGCTACGAGCCCGCCAAGCGGCTCGCCCGACTCAACATCGACATGACGACGCATTTGCTGGGCGCGCGCATGCTGTTCCAGATTCTCGACCTCAAGCCGATCGAGAACGACCCGCCCGGCACGCCGGACCTCCAGCTCAAGGGCGGCGAGATCGCGTTCGATGACGTCTTCTTCGGCTATCGTGAAAACGAGCCGGTGCTGCGCGGCCTGTCCTTCGTGGCTGAGGCCGGCAAGACCACCGCGCTGGTCGGCCCTTCGGGCGGCGGCAAGAGCACGGTGATGGCGCTGATCGAGCGGTTCTACGATGTCGAGTCGGGCACCATTTCCATCGACGGGCAGAATGTCGAGCATCTGACCCGTCAGTCGGTGCGCGAAGCGGTGGGCATGGTGAGCCAGGACGTGTTCCTGTTCTCCGGCACTATCCGCGACAATATCGCCGCCGGCCGTCCGGGCGCGAGCGACGAGGAAATCCAGCAGGCCGCCCGCTCCGCCCACGCGCATGATTTCATCATGACCTTCGCGGACGGGTATGATTCCCATGTTGGCGAGCACGGCGCCCAG
Organism: Ancylobacter sp. G4_0304; assembly: GCF_047501495.1. Classification (NCBI taxonomy): domain Bacteria; kingdom Pseudomonadati; phylum Pseudomonadota; class Alphaproteobacteria; order Hyphomicrobiales; family Xanthobacteraceae; genus Ancylobacter; species Ancylobacter sp. G4_0304. Next base: position 16,301 of record NZ_JAZDRM010000051.1, read on the forward strand.
CTCTCGGGCGGCCAGCGCCAGCGCATCGCGATCGCCCGCGCCTTCCTGAAGAACGCGCCGATCCTGCTGCTGGACGAGGCCACCGCGGCGCTGGACAGCGAATCCGAGGCCGAGGTGCAGAAGGCGCTGCGCTCTCTCCAGATGCACCGCACGACGCTGGTGATCGCCCATCGCCTGCAGACGGTGGTCAACGCCGACCGCATCTGCGTGATCGAGGGCGGGCGCCTGATCGAGAGCGGACGCCACGACGAACTGATCGCGCGGCGCGGGCGCTATTATTCCTTCCACCAGCTCCAGTTCGCGGGGCAGGAAGAGCGCCTGAGCGCGTAACGATATCCACAGCCACGCGGGAGCGGCTTCACAAACCGATCCTGCGTTGCTATATGCCCCCGGCGTGACGCGCTTGGCGGCTCTGCCCGGCGCCTCCGTTCCCTGATAGCTCAGTTGGTAGAGCGTTCGACTGTTAATCGAATGGTCGCAGGTTCGAGTCCTGCTCAGGGAGCCACTCCCCCGTTTCCGGGGCGGCTCAGCTTCTCCCAAAGCACTCTCCTATCCATTGAAATTGCTGGATAATTTGATTTCCAGCCTCAGCTCGCTGTCCCAGCCGGGATCAGCCAGAGCCACCCCATCCCACGAATTTGTTGGCCTTGTTGTTGGCCTGTAGGCCGTGTTTTCGTGATCCCAGCGATCAGCAGGGATGGCGAACATGGCCTTGTCAGATGCCGCGTGCCGGACGGCCAAAGGCCGGGAAGGCGAATACAAACTTTCCGACGGTGGTGGCCTCTATCTTTTCGTGAAGCCCAACGGCGCCCGGGTCTGGCAGCAGGCCTACAGATTCGCGGGCAAACAGAAGAAACTCACCCATGGGCCTATCCGCTCATTTCGCTGGCCGATGCGCGGCGGCTGCGCGACGAAGCCAAGAGGTTATTGACCTCGGGAGTAGACCCCGGAGCCAACAAACGAGCCAACAAGGCCGCCGTCGCGGCGTCTGTCGCCGCCGCAGCGAGTACCTTCGGGGTCATTGCGACGGAGTTCATCGACAAGATGACTAAGGAAGGGCGAGCCGAGGCCACCCTCCTGAAGGCGCACTGGCTGCTGGAGGAAATCGCAGCCCCTCTTCGCAACCGCCCCATCGCCGAGATCACACCGCCCGAGATTCTTGCCGTCCTGAGGGCGGTGGAGGTCAAGGGGCACTACGAGACCGCGCGCCGCTCCCGCAGCATCATCGGTCAGATGTTCCGTTATGCGATCGCAACCAGCCGCGCAGAACGGGATGTAACGGCGGATCTGCGAGGCGCACTTATCGCACCCACGACCAATCACCGCGCCGCCATCACACGCCCGAAGCGGCTTGGCGAGCTTATGGCGGCCATCTATGGCTGGACGAAGGGTCAGGAAACGACAGTCGCAGGCCTGAAGCTGCTCGCCCTGCTTGCGCTCCGTCCCGGCGAACTCCGCGCCGCCACGTGGGACGAGATTGACCTTGAAGCGGGGGTCTGGATCGTTCCAGCCAGCAGAACCAAGATGCGCCGACCACACCGCACGCCCCTGCCCTTACAGGCCGTAGCCACCTTGCAGGAATTGCGCGACGCCACCCGAAGCGGGATCAGTTCCTTCATGTTTCTTGCGACCGTATCGGTTAGGAAGCCGATGAGCGAGAACACTCTGAACTTCGCGCTACGCCGCCTGGATATAGGGGCGGAGAAAATGACCGCCCACGGTTTTCGAGCCGCGTTTGCCACGCTCGCCAATGCGAGTCGGCGTTGGCATCCCGACGCGATTGAGCGGCAGCTCGCCCATGTTGAGGGCAATAATGTGCGCCGGGCATATACCCGCGGCGAGCATTGGGACGAACGCGTGTTGATGATGCAGTGGTGGGCAGACGAGTTGGATCGGCTTCGAGAGGCGGCCATCGCGGAAGCCAGCACCCAAGCCCATCCCCAGCGCAGGCCCGCAAAGCTTCAATCAGTTCGCCAGTGACGGCCGTCGACGGCGCTTCCCCTGTTAGTGGGGGAGGCTTGAGTGCGGCTATCCTGCGGCGCCTCTACCGGGCCGCTGTCGGACGACGTGAAAGCTGTCGATCCGCGGCGCCGCTCGAAGCGACCGTTCTTGAGTGGCACTGAGAACTGACAGTCGCTCGCCGCGCGCATAGGCGCAAAATTCAGATAAGATGGGCTTTTGTTATCATTTTTCATGGATAGTTACGACTTTTTCAGGATAGTCTTTCGGGCCACGCCATCCGCGACGCACAAGAATGCTTTTTCATGAGCGACGGCACGACATACGATTTTTCAGGGCCGGTTACGGTTTTTCACGACCGGTCACTGCCTGAAGACGCGACCCCCGCCGGCTACGCCGCACTCATCGGCGCGTTCGGCCTTGCCGTGCCGTTGCCGCGGACACTCTGCGCCATCGGAGCTCATCACCGTCTCTATGAACAGGATGGCTGGCGCATATACACGCCGCGCCATGCGCCAGCCGCCAATCTCGAAGGCCACCTCACCTTCGCCCTGAAATATGAGGGGCTCGATCTTCTCGTCCTCAAGACACTTTTTCGCACCACGGGTCCGGCGCCAATCGAAGCGCTGGTGCGCGCAACGCCGACCGGCTCCTACGCAAGGCGCGTCTGGTTTCTCTATGAATGGCTGCTTGGCGAGACGCTCGATCTTCCGGCCGCAGAAAAGGGAGCCTATGCCCTAGTCGTCGATCCCGACCTGCAATGGGCGGCGTCCGGAACCACGTCGACCCGCCATCGTGTCAGGAACAACCTGCCTGGCACGCCAGCCTTCTGCCCCATGGTTTTTGCGACGGAAGCTCTCAAGGCCTTCCACGACAGGAATCTCGCCGAACGGGCGCGCGCCGCGATTGCCGACGTGCCGCGCGATCTGCTCGCCCGCACCGCAGCTTTCCTGCTGCTGAAGGATTCCCGCTCCAGCTTCGCCATCGAGGGGGAGCATCCGACGCAGGATCGTATCCAGCGCTGGGGTCGCGCCATCGGCGAGGCAGGCCGACGCTCCTTCGACCTTGACGAGCTCTTAAGGCTTCAGCGCATCGTCATCGGAGATGCGCGCTTCGTCCAGCTTGGACTGCGCACGGAGGGCGGGTTCGTCGGCGAGCATGAACGCGACACCCGTATGCCACTGCCCGATCATATCAGTGCCCGGCATGAGGACCTGCATGATCTCATCCGCGGGTTGGTGGCCTTCGACCGCACGGCAGCGGAGCGCCAAGTTGATCCGGTGATCGCAGCCGCCGCGCTGGCCTTCGGCTTCGTCTACATCCATCCCTTCGAGGATGGGAACGGGCGCCTGCACCGCTACCTGATCCATCACGTCCTTGCTGAACGCGGGTTCAATCCGCCGGGGGTTGTTTTTCCTATCTCCGCGGCGATCCTCGATCGGATCGATGATTATCGGCGGACGCTGGAAAGCTGGTCCGCCCGCCTCCTTCCCTTTATCCAATGGGAGCCGACGCCGACCGGCAACGTCCGGGTGCTGAATGAGACGGCGGATTTCTACCGGTATTTTGATGCGACGCCCCACGCAGAATTCCTCTACGCATGCGTGGAGCGCACGATCGAGATCGACCTGCCGGCCGAGACGCGCTTCCTGCGGGCATATGACGCGTTCCGCGTCGCGATCGGACAGATTGTCGACATGCCGGATCGCACCGTCGATCTCCTCTTCCGCTTACTGCGCCAGAATGAAGGAGTTCTCTCAAAGCGTGCCCGGGAGCAGGAGTTCCAAGAGCTGAGGGCCGACGAGATCGAGCGGGTCGAAGGCGCCTACGCGGCGGCGTTTGCCTCTGATCGCGATGGGGAGTAGAGGCGGCCGCGCACAGCGCTCTGCCTTCAATCGATGAAAACGTGCCACCTCCATCGGAAGCTTGGCAAGCGACAACATCGGCGCTGTTTCGCCGAATCGTCGGCCCGCTATCAAAACCCATCGACTACCGTCTCGTCCCCTGCCGGCCATCGCGGCGGATCGGCAACCCATCGGTTGATATCGGATTCCCTCCAGCCAGCGCCGTTGGTGCTGATCCTGAGCTGGGCGGGGAAGGTGCCCTCGGCGATCTTGCGATAGATGGTGGAGCGGGACAGGCCGGTGCGGGCGAGAACGGTCTTCAGGCGGATGATACGCTCTGGTGTCTGCATGGTGGTGCTGCCTCCTGCTGGATGCGCCTGAGGGCGCCTGCTCCAGACAAGGCATGGGGCCGTCGACCGGCAAGAGGATGAACAGCGCGGGTGGGGCGTGGCGAAGTGGCGGCGGCATATCGGACAGGTCAGAGACCAAGGCCACAGCTGCGGTCGAAGTCGATGCCGTGGCTAAGGGCGAGTTCTCGGCTAAGACTGCGGCCGGTCTCAAAGCTGACGCCCAGTTCCTTCTTGCGAGCGGCGAGAAGGGATTCAAGCTGCGGGTCGCGCTCCAAGCTTCGTGCCATGTCGCCCATCTGGACGCGGGTAGCCTTGTAGCCGGAATAATCGCCGTCGCTGTACTGGCGTTGACGCTGCTGGTCGAGCTTCTTCCAGCGCTCGACAAATTGGCCGGCGCGGCGCTCCGGATCGGAGCGGATTTCGGTTTCAAGCTGCAGGGCCCGGATGGTGCGATTGAGTTTACCGTCGGCGGCCTCGTGCACCAGCTCCGGGTTCTTCTCATAGGCCGCTTCCGCATCGCGCCAGCCATGGGGCCGCACCTCCTCGAAGGCCTTGCGGGCATCAGTGAGCTCGCGCAGCTGCTCAGGCGTTCCCTGGCCGGTCGCGTCGGCCGTAGAGAGGATCGCATCCCACGCACGGGCATGCCGAACAAGCGCGCGGGATCGCGCCTGCCGCAGCACCGCCTCTGGATCCTCGGGAGGCTCCTGGGTGATTGGCCTGACTTTGTTTCCTCGCTCCTCGCGCAGGGCTGGTGCGTCCTGTGCAATGTCTACGGACGGCGTGAGAGTGTCGACGAGGTCGCGCAGCTTTTCCGGGACCTTGCGCACGATCTCGACGACACGCTGGCGGAAGGTGATGCCGCGGCGCTCGGCATAGGCCTTTGCCGGATCGGAGCGCGCATAGTCCGACGCCATGTCCTTGGCTCGGTCACGCGACAGGGTGCGCACCAGCCGATCGCCATTGGCGAAGTCGTCGCGGCCAAAGTGCAGCTCTATCCCATCGCAATGACGCGATAGCGCGACATAGCTGGAATGAGCGTCCATGCCGGGCGTCGCCAGCACATGGGTGCGGTCTACCGTCATGCCCTGTGACTTGTGGATCGTGGCGGCATAGCCATGGTCGATGCGGTCGTAGTCCTTCAGGTCGAAAGAAACGGTTCGGCCATCGTCCGTGCGCACGGACATGGACTGCGCGCTGACCTGTTCGATGCTGCCAAGCGTTCCGTTCTTCACGCCCAGCCCGCGCTCGTTCTGCAGGAACATCACACGGTCGCCGCGGGCGAAGAAACGCTCCCCGCGTTCCACAGTGACGCGCACCTCCTCGCCGAGATCGCCGGCTTCCCGCATGCGGTCGCGGGCGGTCTGGTTGAGAGCGCTCACCTCGTCATTAGTGTGGGTGAGAATGATGCGGCTGCGGTTAGATGCGGCCTGCCGGTCACGGTCCCAGCGGTCGATCAGCTCGCCGCGCGCCTGCTCCCGCGTTTGTGCGGCATGCACCATGCCGTTCCGCTCATAGGCTTCAACAGCATTGCCGATCCTGCCAGTCGCCAGATCGCGCGTGGCGTCGCGCTGCCACTCCGCGCGCTGGCGGCGCACCTCGCTGATCTCCGCGCCACCGTGACGCTCGACGAGCGAGCGGAAGGCCGCGCCCGCCTCGATGGATTGCAACTGCTGCGGATCGCCAACCAGCACCACCTTGGCGCCAACATCCGCAGCATGGGACAGCACGCGCTCCAGCTGGCGCGTGCCAACCATGCCGGCCTCGTCGATCACCAGAACATCGCGCGAGGTGAGCAGATTCCGGCCTTGCCCCCAGCCATGTTCGAGGCTGGCAATGGTGCGCGACGTGATGCCCGATCCGCTCTCCAGATTCTGCGCCGCGATACCGGACAGCGCGACGCCGCGAACCTCCAGGCCGGCCGCTTCCCAGGCCTCGCGCGCCACACCCAGCATGGCGCCCTTCCCCGTCCCGGCATAACCGACGACGATGCCGAGATCGCGCGTGCCGGTGATGTGCGCCAGTGCGTCGGACTGCTCGCCGGAGAGAACGAGCCCGCGCTCAACTGCGCGGGCCAGAGCAGCTTCGCGATCTCTCTCGTTCACCGCATGGCGCTCGCGCTCCGCCATCATCTCGGCGGCCCTATGCAAGCGCTGCTCGGCCTCGATCATCTGCCGCGTGGTGAAGCGATCTTCGCCCCGCCCATCCTTGCCGAGCTCGACGAGATCGGGCGCACGGCCCATCGCACCCATCACCTCGTTGAACTGCTCGATCCCG
>NZ_JAZDRM010000052.1:0-19157 GCF_047501495.1 Ancylobacter sp. G4_0304
GCCCGGAAATCCCTCGCCATTCGGTGGGGCGTTCGGCAATGTCGCGCCCGGCACCCCGAAGGCGCCGGCGCCGTAAAGGCGGGAGGCTCAGCCCGGCGGGCGGCGGGCGGCGCGGCCGAGCACGCTGTTGCGCAGATAGGCGCCATAGGCGCTTTTGCCCAGCGCATCGGCCAGCCGCTCAAGCTGGGCGGCGTCGATGAAATCCTTCTCGAAGGCGACCTCTTCCGGGCAGGCGATCTTGAAGCCCTGCCGCTTCTCCAGCACGCGCACGAATTCCGCCGCGTCGAGCAGGCTGTCGGGCGTGCCGGTGTCGAGCCAGGCATAGCCGCGACCCATCAGCTCAACCGAGAGCGTGCCGCGCTCCAGATAGGCGCGGTTGACGTCGGTGATCTCAAGCTCGCCGCGCGCCGACGGCGTGAGGGCGCGCGCGATCTCCACCACGCCGGCATCGTAGAAATAGAGCCCGGTCACCGCCCAGCTGGATTTCGGCCTGGCGGGTTTCTCCTCAATGGAGAGCGCGCGCATCGCGCCGTCGAACTCGACCACGCCGTAACGCTCGGGGTCGTTGACGTGATAGGCGAATACCGTGGCGCCGGACGGCCGCGCCATGGCGCGGGTGAACAGATCGGTGATGCCGTGGCCGTAATAGATGTTGTCGCCGAGAATCAGCGCCGAGGCGCTGTCGCCGACGAAATCCGCGCCGATAATATAGGCCTGCGCCAGCCCGTCCGGGCTCGGCTGCTCGGCATAGTGCAGATCGAGCCCCCAGCGCGCGCCGTCGCCCAGCAGGTCGCGGAAATTCGGCAGGTCGCGCGGGGTGGAGATGATCAATATCTCGCGAATGCCGGCCAGCATCAGCGTGGTCAGCGGGTAATAGATCATCGGCTTGTCGTAGACCGGCATGAGCTGCTTGGAGGTGACCAGCGTCATGGGGTGAAGGCGCGTGCCGGAGCCCCCCGCCAGAATGATACCCTTCACACCGAGCTCCCTGTCCGCGCCGTCCGCTCCAGTCTATGCGGCATCGGGATGCAGGTTGCAATCAAGCCGCGCGCTCGGGGCCGGGCGGGCAAGGCTGCGGCGAGATGACTGCGGCGAGATGACCGCCAATGCCGGGGCCGGCGCCCCGATGGCTTCGAGCCGGATGACGCGCTCAAACCGTTGCATTCACGGGAATTTTTCGCCTCGCGTCCATGTGGGACCGTCGAAGCGGACGAGTGGTCATTTTTTACCCGCGTTCACGCGGTGATGATCGGCTAGGCAATTTCATCGGTCGGCCGGGGCTGGCGCCGGGGCCCGCGCATGCTAGGCTGACGTTGGGGCTGGTGTATCGGTGCTGGTTTTCGGAGGCTCGGCACGCGTGACGACGACACCGGAAGGACAATCGGACGGCGGCGACGCAGGGTTCGACGCGACGGTTCTGCGCATCGAGCGGCGCATGGCGGGCGCGCTGGCGCGCTCCCGCGCCGCGCTGCTGTGGGAGCGCGTCTGGCCGGCCCTCGTGGCGCTCGGTGTCGCGCTCGGGGTGTTCCTCATCGCGTCCTGGCTGGGCCTGTGGCTCGTGCTGCCGCCCTATGGCCGGATGATCGGCGTCGCCCTGTTCGCCATCGCGCTGGCGATCGCGCTGATCCCCGCGCTGCGTCTGCGCCTTCCCTCGGATTCCGACGCGCTGTCGCGGCTCGACCGCGAGAGCGGGCTTGCCCACCGCCCGGCGACCGCGCTGTCCGACCATCTCGCCGGCAAGCCGGACGATCCGGTGGCGAACGCGCTGTGGCGCGCGCACATGGCGCGGGTGGCTGGCCAGATCGGTGCGCTGCGCGTCGGCCTGCCCTCGCCGCGCCTCGCCGCCATCGACACGCACGCGCTGCGCGCGCTGGTGGCGCTCGGCGTGGTCGCGACCTTCTTCATGGCACCGGGCGACCATGTGCGCCGCATCGCCAGCGCCTTCGACTGGCACGCCAGCGTGCCGCCGACGCCCTACCGCATCGATGCCTGGGTGACGCCGCCCGCCTATACCGGCCGCGCGCCGATCATGCTGCCGGGCCTGCGCTCGCAGGAGACTGCGCAGAACGCCGCGGTGGTCGAGGACCAGCAACTCGCCGCGCAGGACGCCGAGGCCCATGAGGCCAGCGCGATGACCGTGCCGGCCGGCAGCGAGCTGGTTGTGCGCGTCACCGGCCTGCCGGGTGCCGGCCTCTCGCTGGAAGGTGGCATCGCCGCAGCGCCGCAGGAAAAGGCCGAGGGCGAGGCTCCGGCAGCGACGCCGCCGGCTCCCCCACGGGCCGATGCCGCGCGCACCAGCGGCGAGCAGCGCTATGTGATCGCGCAGGACGGCGTGGCGCGGATCGAGGGCCCGGACGGGCGCAGCCTCGCCTGGCATTTCAAGGCACAGCCGGACAATCCCCCGACCATCGCGCTGGTCCGCGATCCTCAGGCCTCCGGCCGTACCGCGATGATGCTGGCCTATAAGGTGGAGGACGATTACGGGGTGGTGAGCGCGCAGGTGCGTTTTGCCGCGCTGCCGCCCGCGCCCTCGCTGCACGCGCTGAAGAACGCCAAGCCCCGGCCGGAGCCGCGTCCCCTGGTCGCCGCGCCCGATTTCCCGCTGCCGCTGCCCGGCGGGCGCACCCGTTCCGGCGCCAGCCAGACCACCAAGGACCTCACGGAGAGCCCCTGGGCCGGCGCCCGTGTGGCGATGACGCTGGAAGCGCGCGACGAGGCCGGCAATGTCGGCGTGGCGCCGACCCGCAACATCGTGCTGCCGGCGCGCGTGTTTTCCAACCCGCTGGCGCGCGCGCTGATCGAGCAGCGCCGCGACCTCGCGCTCGACGCCAATGAGCGCGAGCGGGTCGAGGCCGCGCTGCGGGCGCTGGCGATCGCGCCCGAGCGCTTCACGCCCGATGTCTCGCATTATCTCGGCCTGCGCACCGCGACCACGCGGCTCGCCAATGCCCGCAGCGACGACGATCTGCGCGAGGTGGTGAATTATCTGTGGGAGGTCGCCGTCCGCATCGAGGACGGCGAGATGTCCGATGTCGAGAAGCGGCTGCGCGATGCCCAGGAGGCGCTGCAGAGCGCGCTGGAGAACAATGCCAGCGACGAGGAGATCGCCAAGCTGACGCAGGAACTGCGCGAGGCGATGCAGGAATTCATGAAGGCGCTGGCTGAGCAGGCCCAGCGCAATGGCGACATGGCCAGTCAGCCCATGGACCCCAATACCCGCGTGCTGCGTCCGCAGGATCTGCAGCGCATGCTCGACCGCATCGAGGACATGGCCCGCAACGGCGCGCGCGACGGCGCCCGGCAGATGCTGAGCGAATTGCAGAACATGCTGAACGGCCTGCAGGCCGGGCGCCAGCAGCAACAGCAGCGTCGCGGCCAGAGCCAGATGTCGCAGGCGATGGACGAGCTCGGCAACATGATCCGCCAGCAGCAGAAGCTGCGCGACCGCACCTTCAAGGAAGGCCAGCAGGGCCAGCCGGGCGAACAGGGCGAGCAGGGCCAGCCCGGCGATCAGGCGTTCAACGAGCTCAAGCAGAATCAGGAGCAGCTGCGCGAGCAGCTCCGCCAGCTGCGCGAGAAGATGCAGCAGGCCATGCGCAATCGCGGCCAGCAGAGGCAGCAGGGCGAACAGGGCCAAGGTCAGCAAGGCCAGGGCCAGCCGGGCGAGGGGCAGCAGGGCCAAGGTCAGCAAGGCCAGGGCCAGCAGGGACAGGGCCAGCCCGGCGATGGCGGCCTCGGCGAGGCCGAGCAGGCGATGCGCGAGGCCGAGCAGGCGCTGGGCCAGGGCGACGGCACCGGCGCGGTGGACGCGCAGAGCGAGGCGCTGCAGGCGCTGCGCAAGGGCGCCCAGCAGATGGCCGAGGCGATGCAGCAGCAGGGCGGCCCTGAGGGCGGCCCCGGCTCGCCCTCCGGCGAGATGGCCGAGCGCAACGACCCGCTCGGCCGCCCGCTGCGCTCGCGCGACTATGGCGACGACACCACGGTGAAGGTGCCCGATGAGTTCGACATGCAGCGCGCCCGCCGCGTGCTGGAGGAGCTGCGCCGCCGCTTCGGCGAGAATTTCCGCCCGCAGCTTGAACTCGACTATCTGGAGCGCCTGCTGCGCGACTTCTGAGCGCGGTCGCTTGAAAATCGCGAATTCCTAATCAACGTAGATATTTAAGCCGCACGTCGCTAACCTGCCGATCAAGGGCTACAGGCGATGTGCAGGACGTGGGCATGGAATTCGACGAGGGTGCTTTTCTCAAGCGACGCGGCGTGACTCTTTATCTCGATGTCGGTGCCAGCCGGGGTCAGAGCGGCCAGTTCGTGCGTCGGGCCGGATATGCGGGACGCATCTGCTCGTTCGAACCCATACCCGAGAGCTTCGGGAAATTGTCGGCGATCGCCGCGACCGACCCATTGTGGGAGGTCGTGAATTGCGCGATCGGCGAAAGGGAAGGCAAAGCCGACATCGGCATTTCCGCGCATGTGGGAGCGAGTTCCCTGCGCGAGGCGACCGACACGCTGATCGCGATTTACGAGCCGATTCGCTTCATCGCCCATGCGAGCGTCGACATTCATCGGCTTGATGGCTTGTTCGATCGTTTCGCGCGGCCGGATGACGTCGTTCATCTCAAGGTCGACACGCAGGGCTATGAGCGCAACGTGATCGAGGGCGCGGCCGGGGTGCTGGACCGCATCGATTCCATGCGTCTCGAAGTCGCCGTGTCCGAGGTCTATGCGGGCGAGATGGTGTTGCCTGAAGCCATATCCATGATGACCGAGCGCGGCTTTCTCCTGATCGACGCCTGGCCGGCCTGGCGTCACCCCGATACCGACGAGGTGCTGCATTTCGACCTGCTGTTCCGGCGCGGCACGCTGGCGTGACGGGTTTCCCGTGCGGGGCGCGGGCGGAGGCCCGTTGTCGCAGCCCTACCGGAGCCTTGCGCCCGAAGCCGGTGGCCTTTTAAGGTGCATTTGACGAATTTCACATCGCGGGCGACGGTCGCGCCATAGCCGGCCGTGCCGGGAACGCCACAGTCGATGGCGGCGTCGCAGGGGAAGAAAATGAGCGCTGTTGTGCAGGATAACGCTGGTAACGAGGTTTATGAGGAGCGCGAGGCCGTTGCGGTCTTCGATAGCGAGGCCGCGCTGAACAAGGCGGTCGACGCGCTGCAGGCGCTCGGCCTGTCCTATGAGGATATGAGCCTGCTCGCCGATGCCGGCACGCTCTCGGGCAAGTCGGTCAAGGAGCTGGAAGACGCGGACGACGTGCCGCACGCCGCCTATGTCTCGCCCGGAGTCCGTTCGGAAGGGCTGGCGGCGGCGGCCGGCGGGCCGGCGCTGGCGGCCGGTCTCGGCGCGGCGGCGGTGGTTGCCAGCGGCGGCCTGGCGCTGATTCCCACCATCGCCGTGGTCTGCGGCAGCGGCGCGGCGGCCGGCACGGTCGGCCTGCTGCTCGGCCGCGCCTTCGGCAGGTTCCACGCCGAGCGCGTGCGGCTCGACATCGCCAATGGCGGCATCCTGCTGTGGGTGCATGCCCCCGAGGGCGCCAATGACGCCAAGATCATCGAGGCGCTGACCGCCAGCGGCGCGCGCGACGTGCATTTCCATTCGGTGAAGCGCAGCTGGGGCGTCGCCGCGGTTCCCGGCCACAATATCCAGCCGGACCCGCTGCTCAAGGTCTGAGCCGCGACACCAACGGGCATCGCACCTCGCACCCCATCCCGGATTTGCGCCGGGGTGGGGTGTTTTGTTTGGTGCCGCGCGTCAGACGCGGAACACGCGCAGGGCCACCAGCCCGGCGATCGCGACCACCAGCGCCGCGCCCAGCGCGATCGCCAGCGCCGACTGGTCGAGCCAGGCGATGGTCGGCACCGCGAGCGCCATCACCACGCCATTGGCGCACATGCGCCACGAGGCGGTGTGGACCCCCGAGACGAAGGTGCCGAGCGCCACCAGGATCAGCACGATCAGGCTGGTGATGTCGGCATTGGCGATGGCCTGCACGCTGGGCAGGAAGACGAGGCTCATCGCCGCCAGGAATGCCGCCCAGTGCAGGATCTGGGTCCAGACCAGGCGCCAGCCCCGGCCGCTCTCGCGGGCGCGCCGCCAGCCAATGGCGATGCCGATGGCGCAGATGATGATCGCCAGCGCCGCCCAGTAGAAGGCGATCGGCTGGCGGGTGAGGCTGACATAGCCGACGCCGGCGACAGTCAGCGCCAGGATCGCCAGATGCGGCAGTTCCGCGAGCCAGAAGCCGCGCTGGTTCCCGCTCCGGGGAAGCCGGGCCGATTCGAGTTCGTCCGGGTCGAACATGGGGAAATCCTCATCGATGACGGCGATTCACGGTCCTCGCCTGGAGCCGGCTCGGCTCCCGCGGCAATTAACGGGAGCCTTTCCCGTCGTGAAAGCCGTCTATTTTCGCGGAAGATGCTCCTAGCACAAACCGGCCCGCAGCGGGTCCGCCCCGGGCTATCTGACGCGGCCGGGGTCACCGGGACGATCATTTCGCCGCCGTATCGGTCGCGGGTTGATGAAATACGTCTGCCTTGCGGTATAAGATGCCGGATATGTCCGTGATCCCCGCCCCGTGCCCCAGCCGTGCCCGACCCGTTGGCGCCATCCCGTCCGGATGCGGCGGAAAATTGTGCCGAATCGTCCGCCTCGCGCCGGCGCCCGCCTGGATGCTCTGGCCGGTCTGGTCGTCTTCGCCGGCCTCGGCGCAAATGGCGGGCGCGCCGGCGATTCCCGCCTTCGGCGCCTATTTCCCCGCCTGGCTGCTGTGCGCCGCGCTCGGAATCATCGGGGCGGTGATCGCGCGGGCGATCTTCATCCGTCTCGGGCTCGACGACGTGCTGCCCTGGCCGCTCGCCGTGTATACCGCGATCGCGGTCGCGCTCGCGATCCTCTCCTCCTCCCTTCTCTTCGGGCTCTAGAAACGTGGCGGAAACCTCCGGCAAAGGCCCCACCCGTGCGCTCGGCCTCCTCGTCAGCGTCGCCATCATCGCCGCCGCCAGCTATCTGGTGTGGAGCAATCTGCGCCATGCCGAGCTCAACCCGCTCTCCGAGGACGCGGTGCTCACTGCCGACGTGGTGCATGTCGCACCGTCCGTGCCCGGTCGCATCCAGAGCTTCGGCGTGGCGGAAAACGGCAAGGTGGCGCAGGGCGAGCTGCTGTTCGCTCTGGATCCGGCGACCTACAAGCTCGCCGTGGATCAGGCCGCCGCCGACCTGCGCGCGGTGGAAGCGACGCTGGAGACGCAGCGCCGCACCATCAAGGCCGAGCAGTCCAACGCCGTGATCGCGCAGGAGCAGGTGACGCGGGCGCAGGCCAATCTGGCGCTGGCCGAGCAGACGCTGGCGCGGCTGGTCGCGCTGCGCCCCAAGGGCTACGTCTCGGCCCAGCAGGTGGACGACGCGGCCACCGCCAAACGCGACGCCGAGGTCAGCCTGCGGCAGGCGCTGCAGCAAGCCGCGGCGGCTGATGCGCTGGTGACCAGCGCCGCCGCCGCCGAGGCGCTGGTGGAGGCCCGCCGCGCCGCGCTCGCCATCGCCGAAAAGGCACTGGCGGATACCCAGGTGCGCGCGCCCAATGACGGGCGCGTCGTCGGGCTGTCGGTGTCGCCGGGCGAGTTCGTCGTCACCGGCCAGACCGTGTTCACCCTGATCAACACCGAGGCGTGGTTCGCCTCGGCGGGTTTCCGCGAGACCGACCTCGCCAATATCAAGGTCGGCGACTGCGCCACGGTCTATGCGCTGGCCGACCGTTCGGTCGCGATCACCGGCAAGGTCGAGGGCATCGGCTGGGGCGTCGCCTCGGAGGAGGCGATCAACATTCCCCGCAGCCTGCCCTATGTGCCGAAGACGCTGGACTGGGTGCGCGTCGCCCAGCGCTTCCCGGTGCGGGTGCGTCTTCTCGATCCTCCCGAAGGACTGATGCGCGTGGGCGCCTCCGCCATCGTGCAGATCGACCATGGCAAGAGCTGTTAGCTGGACGTTGTCCGGCCTCGCCGCGCAGGTGAGGCACGATCTCCTGCCCTTCGAGGGGCGGGCTGGCATGACCTGGCGGATCGCGCTGCTGTGCGCGCTCGTCGCCATGGTGGCGATGCTCTACAAGGTGCCGGAGCCGGCGCTGAGCTGCTACCTCATCATCTTCCTGATGACGCCCAATGCCGCCGAATGCGTCGGCAAGGGCCTCGCGCTGATCGTCCTGGTGTCGCTCATCGTGCTGCTGATGGTGCCGATCGTGAACGTGACGATCGAATCGCAGGTGCTGCGCATGCTCGCGATCATCGGCCTGTCCTTCGTGCCGGTGTTCTTCGGCGCGGCGAGCAAGCTCGGCGAGATCGGCTCGATCATCGCGCTGGTGCTGGCCTTTGTGCTGACGCTGGTCGATCTGGTGCCGGTGGGCGAGGTGGCGACGCGCGGCCTGCTCTATGCGTGGCAGCTCGTCGCCATGCCGATGGCGCTGATGGTGGGGTTCTGCCTCGTGCTCGGCTGGTCGCCGCAGCGGCTGATCCGCCGCCGGCTGGCGGCGCGGCTGAACGCGGTGGCGGATTTTCTTGAGCGGCCGGACCCGCTCGGCCGGGGGCGGCTCGACGAACTCCTGCGCGAGGGCAACGACGCCTCGCTCCAGCTCGCGCAGATGTCCGGCCAGATGGGGCTGACCCGGCGCGAGGCGACCCGTGTTCTCGCCGCGCGGGTCGAGAGCAGCTACCGCCTGCTGCTCGCGGCCGCAACGCTGCCGGAGAACGGCGAGGGCTGGTCCGGCTCGCCGCAGGTGGGTGCTCTCGCCGCGGCCTGCCGCGCCGGCGCCACGGCCGTGAGGGCCGGCACCGAACCGCCGAACGCCCCCGCCATAGCCGGGCTCGATGGAGAGCCGGGCCGCGCGTTGGATGTGATGGCCGAGGCGCTTGCCGACATCGCCGCGCCGCCGGCCGATGCCGGGGCGGCCCCGCTCGCCGAGCCGTTCCTCAAGCCGGATGCCTTCACCAATCCGGAATATCAGCGCTATGCGCTGAAGGTCACGGCGGCGGCGGTGGTGGCCTACATCCTGTATTCCGGCGCCAACTGGCAGGGCATCCACACCGCGATGATCACCTGCTATGTCGCCGCGCTCGGCACCACCGGCGAGACCGTGCACAAGCTGCTGCTGCGCATTTCCGGCGCGCTGGTGGGCGCGGCGATGGGCATCGCGTCGATCATCTACATCGTGCCGCACCTGACCGCGATCGACGGGCTGATGGCGCTGGTGTTCCTCGGCGTGCTGCCGGCGGCCTGGGTGTCGTCCGGGCCGGAGCGCATCTCCTATGCCGGGGTGCAGATCGGCCTCGCCTTCCTGCTCACCGTGCTCAACGGCTTCCAGCCGTCCACCGATCTCGACGTCGCCAGCGACCGCGTGATCGGGATTCTGGTCGGCAATCTCGTGGTCTATGTCATCTTTACCGGCATCTGGCCGAAAAGCGCGGTCGAGGAGGTGAAGGTTCGCCTCGCGCGCGCGCTGTCGCGGCTCTCAGGGCTCGCGGCGCTGGCGCCGGAGCAGCGTCGCCGCGCGGTGAATGTCGCCGCGCAGGCACAGGTCGAGATCGAGGCCGCCGAGGCCGGGCTGGAGGTTCTGGCCTTCGAGCCCGCCCGGCTCCAGCCTCCGCTCGTCGAGGTCCACCGCCTCACCGAGGCCGCGCGGCAGGCGCGCGAGCTGGCGCCCGCCTTGTTTCTCGCGCCGGAGCGGCGCGACGACATCGCCGCCGCCCTGGCCGCCGCCGGGGTGGCGCTGGGGCAACAGGGTGGGGCTGCCGTGACCGGGAAGGACGCGGCGGCTTTGCCTCCGGGCGTCATCCCCCCTAATGAACAGGGGGGCGGCGACGCGCTCGGGACGCGGGCCTCGCGGATCGGGTCATTGCTGGCGGGCTGAGGGTTGGACGCAGGCGAACATGCACCACGGCGGGGACGGGCCGGCGCGCTAGAGCACAGGCGCGGCTTTGGGCGCGGGCTTGCGCTCGCCCTCGTGCTGCTGGGTCTCGTGCCGCTGAGCCTTGCCGCCTGCGCGCCCAACGCGCTTGACCGGGCGCCGGGCTCGGCCTCCGAGCCATGGGCGCCGGGCGAGGAGGGCGCGAGCGCCCTGCTGCCGGGGCCGCGCCGTTCGGTCGATCTCGACGCAGACGGGGTGCGCCGGTTCGCCGTGCCGGCCGATCCCGCGGTCTCGGTGCTGCCGGCCCAGCCGGAGCTGGCGCCGGGGCGGGTCTACACGCTGCCCGAGCTGATCGACGTCGCGCAGGCCCACAACCCGCTCACCCGCGTCTCGTGGGAACAGGCGCGGCAGGCGGCGCTGGCGGTCGGCGTAACCGAGGCGACCTTCCTGCCGGTCATCTCCGCCAGCGTGATCGGCGGGCGGCAGACCGTGACCAGCCCGCTGCCGGCCCCGCTCGGCAACCAGCGCTATTTCGACACCACGGCGGAAGGCGTGGTGCCGCTGGTGGCGCTGCAATGGCTGGTGTTCGATTTCGGCCAGCGCAGCGCGGTGCTCGATGCCGCCAAGCAGGCCTCCTACGGTGCCAACATCGCCTTCAACGGCATGCACCAGAAGCTGATCTACGATGTCACCCGCACCTATTACCAATATGGCGCGGCGCGGGTGAACGAGAGGATCGCCCGGCAGGCGCTGGTCAACAGCCGCGCCATCGCGGCGGCGGTGGAGGCGCGCGAGAGCAAGGGCCTCGGCACCACGGTCGAGACCGCGCAGGCCCGCCAGGAGGTCGCCCAGGCGGAATTGCGCGTGGTGCAGTCGAAGGGGCTGGCGCGCGACGCCTATCAGGCGCTGATCAGCGCCATGGGCATCTCGCCGCTCACCGTGATCCAGGTCGCCGATTCCGGCGATCGCCGCCTGCCGGGTGCGATGGAACTGCCAACCGAGCCGCTGATCAAGTTCGCGCTGGCACAGCGCCCGGACGTGCTGGCGAGCTATGCCGCGCTGCGCGCCACTCATGCCGGCATCAAGGCGGCGGAGGCCGAGTTCATGCCCAAGGTGTTCCTCGCCGGGGTGGCGGCGGCGCAGAACAGCAATCTGAGCGTCGGCGGCCTGCCGACCATCGGCCAGCAGGGGTCTACCACCGGGGTGATGGTCGGGGCGACGGTGCCGCTCTACGATGCCGGGCTGCGCGCGGCCCAGCTCAAGAAGGCGGAATCCGACGCCAGAATCGCCGAATCGACCTTCGCCCAGACCCAGGACCTCGCGGTGCGCGAGATCGTGGTGGCGGCGGACACGCTGCGCTCGGCGCTGGAATCCTACCGCGCCGCCACCAAGCTCGCACAGGCCGCGGCCATCACCTATGACGCCGCGCTCGACGCCTATAGCAACGGGCTCGGCACGGTGACCGCCGCGACGATGGCCAATAGCGGGCTGCTCGATGCCCGGCAGGCCCGCGCTGACGCTCATGCCGCCTCGCTGGTGGCGGCGGCGAGCCTCGCCTTCGTGCTGGGCTCGATGACCTCCAGCGAGGTGCCCGCGAAGCTCGAAGGGCAGTAATTCCGCAGGCTCTACACAGCCGCGTGAGGTTACCAATCTGTAATTCCGGCGCCAGACTGCGTTAAGGCAGGGCTTCCTAGTGTCGCGTTCGAACATGGCCGATGTGGCCAGCCGAACCGACCGAGGATCTTCCCATGCCGCGCGCCCCGCTTTCTTCCCATCGCAAGCCCTCCCTTCTCCGGGAGAGCCGGAACGGTCTTCTTGCGGGTGTGTTCACGCTTGCTCTGGCGGGCGGAGCGGTGGGGGCGTTCGTGCTGCCGCAGACGGTGACGCCGGCGCTTGCGCAGATCACCACCAGCCAACCGGCGGGGACGTTCTCGTTTGCCGACATCGTGGAGAAGGTGTCTCCGGCGGTGGTGAGCGTGAAGGTGAAGAAGAACACCTCGGACGAGGTGGCGATGAATGACGACGAGGGCGAGGGCGGGATGCAGGGCGTTCCCCCGCAGATCGAGCGCTTCATGCGCCGCTTCGGTTTCGGGGAGAATGGCGGCCCCGGCGCCCGTCCCGACATGGGCCCGCGCCGCGGCGGCCCCGGGCATGGCCCCGGCCGTGACCGCGTGGTCGGTCAGGGCTCAGGCTTCTTCATCTCGGCCGACGGCTATGTGGTGACCAACAACCATGTGGTGGACGGCGCGTCCGAGGTCGACGTGACCCTGACCGACGGCAAGAGCTACACCGCCAAGGTGATCGGTACCGATCCGCGCACCGATGTCGCGCTGCTGAAGGTGGACGGCAAGGACAATTTCCCGTGGGTGAAGCTGGCGGCGAATGCGCCGCGGGTCGGCGACTGGGTGGTCGCGGTCGGCAACCCGTTCGGCCTCGGCGGCACGGTGACGGCGGGCATCGTCTCGGCGCGCGGCCGCGACATCGGCTCGGGCCCGTATGACGATTTCATCCAGATCGACGCGCCGATCAACCGCGGCAATTCCGGCGGGCCGACCTTCGGGCTGGACGGCGAGGTGATCGGGGTGAACACCGCGATCGTGTCGCCCTCGGGCGGCAATGTCGGCATCGCGTTTGCGATCCCCTCGGAGACGGTGTCCGAGGTGGTCGAGGCGCTGAAGTCGGGCGGCACGGTGGCGCGCGGCTATGTCGGCGTGCAGATCCAGCCGGTGAGCGACGAGGTCGCCGAGGCTCTGGAGCTGAAGGACGCGCAGGGCGCGCTGATCGCGCAGGTGCAGCCGGGCACGCCGGGCGAGAAGGCCGGGCTGAAGGCGGGCGACGTGGTGACCGCGATCGACGGCAAGGCGGTGAAGGACTCACGCGAGATGTCGCGGGAGATCGCGCGCAAGAAGCCGGACACGGTGGTGAAGCTGAGCGTGCTGCGTGACGGCAAGTCGATCACGGTTCCGGTGACGCTGGAGCAGCTTCCGACTGATGTCGCCTCGGCCGGTCCGTCGAAGGACGCGGGCAAGGACGAGGAGACCGGGCGCGCGGTGCCGCGTCTGGGCCTGTCGCTGGCGCCGGCCAAGGGCGTTGCCGGTGCGGGCGATCAGGGCGTGGTGGTGACCGAGGTCGACCCGAACGGGCCGGCGGCGGAGCGCGGCATCGCCTCGGGCGACGTGATCCTCGACGTGGCGGGCACCCCGGTGTCGAGCCCGGCCGAGGTGCGCGACACCCTGGCCAAGGCGGCCAAGGACAACCGCAAGGCCGTGCTGATGCGCGTCAAGTCCGACAAGGGCACCCGCTTCGTCGCCATCTCCCTCAACGACAACAAGGGCTGAGCGAACAACGTCGCCTCACCTCATCGGGTCGGGGCGCATCCGCAAGCAGGTGCGCCCTCGTCTCATCGGCCAGGCTGCGGCCCGTTCCGTCGCCCCCTTGGGGCCGCAGTTCAACCGATCGCGGGAAGTCCTCTCAAAAGGGGGCTTCCCGTTGTCGTTTACGCCTGAGGCGCACATTGCTCCCGAATGGGAAATGGCGCCGGCTGGCACCGTCGCCTAGTCAGAGGTTTGAACGAAGGTTGTACGCCGCCCGCCGGTCCGGGGCGGCCTGCTATTGGGGCTGGTCCGCTGCCCTTCCGTCGCCCCCCGGGCACGGGCCGCCAATCCCGGGAAGCTCGCAAGAGCTTCCCGTCGGCCCCGCCTTGAGGCTGGTTCGCGCTCAGCTGCCGCGATAGGTCGAATAGCTCCACGGCGTTACCACCAGCGGCACATGGTAATGCCCCTCGGGCTCGCTGATACCGAAGCGGATCGGCACCGCATCGAGGAACGCCGGCTGCGGCAGGGCGACGCCGCGCGCGGAAAAATGCGCGCCGACATGGAATACCAGCTCATAATTGCCCATCCGCAGCGGCACGCCGACGACCAGCGGCACGTCGGTGCGGCCATCGGCATTGGTGACCGCCTGCTTCAGCAGCGCCCGCGCCGAGCGCCCGACCTCGTAAAGCTCGATCCGCACCCCTTCCGCCGGCCCGCCCTTATGGGTGTCGAGCACATGGGTCGACAGCCGGCCGGCAACGTTCGGGACGCCCGGCCCTTCCACGCGCTCCACCAGCCGCAGCCGGGTGATGAAGCCGATCTCGTCGATCGCAGTCGCAAGCTCCGCCTCGACGTCGTTCGCCAGCCGGCGCTCGAAGGCGTCCAGCACCGCGTCACGGGTCAGCCGGCGCACGCACGCCACGAAGGGGAAGCCGAATCGCGCGCGATAGGCGGCGTTCAGTATCTCGAAGCGCTCGAACTCGGCATCCGAGAGCCGGTCAAGGCCGAGCCCCGCCTGTTCCGACACCGAGGCCGGGGCGATGGTGCCGGCCCGCGCCGCCTTGCCGCCGAGATCGGGGTGCGCGCCGACAAAGGCGATGCGCGCCTCGATCGGGCGCGACCGCACCACCGCCATCAGCGCCTCATGCAGGGCGGCGACGGTGGCGAAGGGGCGGGCCTCGAAGGCGCCCTCCGCCACCCAGGGCGTGTGCTCGAAAATCCCGTCCAGCGCGGCGCGGAAGCCGGCCGCGTCCATGGCGTTCAATTGGTCGAGTGTGAAGCGCTGGGACACGGCGGTGTTCCTATCTCTGGGCGGGCAGCAGGCGGTACAGCAGGTCGGCGGTGAAGGGCGTTTGCGTCAGGCGCACACCCGTGGCGTCGCAGATCGCATTGGCCAGTGCCGCCGCAACCGGATTATACGGGCTCTCGCTCATCGACTTGGCGCCGAGCGGGCCCACGCTGTCATGGGTGTCCGCGAACAGCACCTGCGTCTCCGGCAGATCGGCGAAGGCGGGAATGTGATAGCCGCGAAAGCTGGGATTGGCGATGGCCCCGGCGTCGTCGACGATCATCCGCTCATAGAGCGCCGCGCCGATGGCCTGGGCGACGCCGCCCTGCACCTGCCCGCGACACTGCATCGGGTTGATCACCGTGCCGGCATCGGCGGCATGGACGGAGCGCAGGATGCGGATCTCGCCCGAGCGGCGATGCACCGCCACCTCGAAGCCCTGCACGTTGAAGGCGATGGAGCGCGGCGAGCCGGTGGCGTGGCCGACCGCCTCCAGCCCTTCCTCGGCGAGGACGGTCAGCGCGAGGCGCCGTTCGCCCGCCACCACCGCATCGCCCTCCAGCCGGCAGGCCTCCGGCGCGACGCCGAGCCGGGACGCGGCGCTATCGCGGATCATCTTCGCCAGCGCCTGTGCGGCGCGCTGCGTCGCCTGCCCTGCGACCACGGTGCCGGTCGAGCCATAGGCGCCGGTATCGTGCCCGACATGCTCGGTATCGGACTGGCTGAGGGCGATGTTCGCGGCGCGGGTGCCGAGCACGGTGGCGGCGACCTGCCGGTGCACGGTGCTGGTGCCGTTGCCGAATTCCGCCGTGCCGACGCTGAGCAGGTAGCGGCCGTCGGTCAGCAGCCGCAACCGGCTTTCCGCCGCATGGCCGCGCGGGGGAATCGTGTCGATCATTGCCGCCGCCATGCCGCGCCCGACCAGCCAGTCGAGGCCGGGATCGTCCAGGACGGCGTCGGCGAACGCGTTCTCCACCAGGTCGAGGCACTGGTCGAGGCCATAGCTGCCATATTCGACATCGTGCGCGTGCGGGTCGTAGGAGACGAGCGGGTCGCCGGGCACCACCACATTGCGCCGGCGCAGGGCGAACGGGTCGATCCCCAGCGCCCGCGCCAGCTCGTCCATGGCGGATTCCACCGCGAAATTGGTCTGGCTCAGCCCATAGCCGCGAAAGGCGCCGGAGGGCAGCGTATTGGTGTAGACCGCATAGCCGTCCACCTTCTTGTTGGGACAGCGATAAAGCGCGATGCACTCGTTCGCGCCGTGGAACAGCACGCCGCCGCCGTGATTGCCATAGGCGCCGGTATTGGAGACGAGCTCCATCTCGATGGCGGTGAGCGTGCCGTCCGCCATCGCGCCGAGCTTCACGCGCACGGTCATCGGGTGGCGCGAGGTCGAAGCGATGAACTGCTCAGGACGCGTGAACTCCAGCTTCACCGGCCGCCCGGTCTTCAGCACCGCGAGCGCCACGATGTCCTCGGTGATCATCTCCTGCTTGCCGCCGAAGCCGCCGCCGACACGCTCGGCGAACACCCTGACCTCGTCGCGCGGCAGGCCATAGAGCCGGCACAGCGCGTCGCGGGTCAGGAAGGGGGTCTGGGTCGAGGAGCGGATGACGAGGCGTCCCGCCGCGTCGCGCCAGCCGATGGCGCCGTGGGTTTCCAGATGCGCGTGCTGGACCCGCTGGCTGGTGTAGCTTCGCTCAAGGATGAGGTCGGCCGCATCGAAGCCCTGATCCACATCGCCGATATGCCCGTGCAGCTCGGCGACGAGGTTGCGCGAGGGATCGGCGATGCGCGCGCTCGCCGGCTTGTCGTGCAGCACCGGCGCGCCGGGGGCGATGGCGGCTTGCGGGTCGAACACGGCGGGCAGCAGCTGGTAATCGACCTCGATTGCCTCGCACCCGGCCTCCGCCGCCGCCTCGCTCTCTGCAACCACCGCAGCGACGCGCTGGCCGATGAAGCGCACCACCTCGTCGAGCACGCGGGTGTCGTCCACGTCGTCGGTGTGGTGATGGTGGCGCGCGGTGGAGAACAGGTCGGCAGGGGCGTCCTCATGGGTCAGCACCGCGACCACGCCGGGAACCGCAAGGGCGCGGGCGGTATCGATGCGCCGGATGCGGGCATGGGCGTGGGGCGAGCGCAGGATTTTCAAATGCAGCAGGCCGGCGAGTTCACCCACGGGCGCGGCATCCATGGTGTAGCGCGCCTGCCCGGTGACGATGGCCGGGCCGGCGGGGGCCGGCAGGCTGCGCCCGCTTGAGGCGCCGTCGGCGTCGGTCTCCAGATGGCAGCGGCCGGCTATGGCGTCCGCGATGGCGCCATAGCCGGTGCAGCGGCACAGATTGCCCTTGAGCGCGCGCGGCAGATCGGTCTTCTGCGCCTGGTCGAGCGCGCTTGCGGTCATCACCATGCCGGCGGTGCAGAAGCCGCACTGGAAGCCCTGCGCATCGAGAAAGGCCTGCTGCATCGGGTGCAGCCCCTCGCCTGGAACGGTGTCGGCGAGGCCCTCGATGGTGGTGACGGCCCGCCCCTCGGCGCGGAAGGCGGGGACGAGGCAGCTGTGCACCGGCTTGCCGTCGAGATGCACGGTGCACGCGCCGCAATCCCCGGCGTCGCAGCCCTTCTTCACGCCGAACCAGCCGAGGTCGCGCAAAAGGGTGCGCAGGCACTGGCCGGGGCGGGGCTCGGCCTGCTGCGCGCGGCCATTGACGGTGAGGGAGATCAGGCTCACGGGGCGTCCTCCGCCAGTTCCGCCCTGATTTCCTCCGCGAACAGCAGGCTCATGTGCCGCCGCCAGTCCGGCAGCCCGTGAACGTCGTCATAATAGAGCGACAGCGGAATCGAGGTGACGGCGTGCTGCAGGGCGTCGCGCGTCGGCACTTCGTCGAAGCGCAGCGGCACCGGGCGCCGTGTCGCGGCGGTGATGGTGAGCCCGAAGTCGTCGTCGGGTGCGCGCGTCCCGATCAGCAGCACACCGGAACGCCCGAGCGGGGTGAGCGAGGCGCGACGGAAGGCGAAACGCCGGGTCAACGCCTCGACGGGAATCTCGATGGCGCGCAGAACCTCGCCCGGCGCCAGCGCCGGATCTTGCGGTCCGCGCGCGAACTCCGCCGCCGGCATCCGGCGCTCGCCGCCCTCGACCGTCCAGATCACGCAGATGCCGTCCAGCGCCGCGCACAGCGAGATCATCGGCCCGGCGGGCAGGGAGAGGCAGAGATTGCCGCCCACGGTCGCGGTGTTCCACACCTTGAACGAGGCGAGGAAGGCGCGGCAGCATTTGCCGATCAGCGGCGCCGCGCGCCAGGAGGGCGGCGCCTCGAAGGCGTAGAGCTCCGCCACCGTGCAGGTCGCGGCGATGGTGAGCCCGTGGGGGCCCGCCTCCAGCGCCGGCCAGCGCAGCGCGCCGAGGTCGATCAGCCGGCGCAGGTCGCGCTGCGGTTCGGAGAACAGCCAGGTGCCGCCGCCGAGGAAGGCATCGCCGGCGCGCGGCAGGCCGATCTCCTGGCGCCCGCGCGGGCGCAGCAGCTCGGCAACCGTGTTGAGGTCCATGCCCCGTGCTCCCGGGCGCGCGCCTTCAGTCCCGGCCGACCGTGCACTCGATCTGGCCGTGCGGCTCGTCGGTGGGGGTGAACACCTGCTTGTCGAAACCGCGGCCGAAGGGCGAGAGGTCGATCGGCAGGTAATGCTTGTTGGGGCAGGCCATGGAGATTTCCGAGATCTCCGGCACCGCCGCCAGCACCGCCTCGCCCATGAGATACAGGGTGTTCTGCACGCCCGGGCTGTAGGTGGTGGCGAAGACGTTGAGCGCGGCCTCGATCACCTTCGCATTGGCGGCTTCATAGGAGGCCGGCGCGGAGGCCCACAGCCAGGAGGCCTCCATCGCGGTCGCGAACAGGCGATCATTGGTCGGCTTCAGCGTGGTGTTCTCATCGAACCAGTAGTCTTCCCAGCCGGATTCCGTGGTCTTGAGGAAGGTGAAGCCGGAAATGCCGGAGGTGACGGTGCTGCCTTCGCGCGTCGCCGAGAGCTTCACGAAGGGCTTGCCGTTGCCGTCGAGCACGAAGCTGTGGTCATGGGGCGCGCCGTTGATCGGAATGCGCGCCCACCGGGTCTCGTAGGCGGTGATGTCCACCTTCTCGACATGCTCGTAGCGGTCGAGAAAAGTGCGGGCGAGCGCGCTGGCATAGGCCTCGTTCTCCAGGCCCACATTGTCGCGCGCCACGATGTTCACGATGTTCTTCACCGTGTCGGTGGCGATCACCGAGCGGTTGTCGCCTTGGGTGTAGGACGGGCCGAAGGCGCCGGAGAGCATGGCCTGCACGCTGAGTTCGCGCACCTCATGGCGGGCTTCGTCGCGCTTCACGCGCATGATGCGCACCCGGCCCTTGCCGTACGTGTTGCGAATGAGCGGCATGCTGGACTCTCCCCTTTAGCCTCGGCGACCTCACAATTCATGCGAATCCGATGCCAAGGCGCGCGGCGTCGGTATCGGCATATGGTCGCGTCCGTCGCTGAGTGTAGCGGCCCGCGCGCGAGGCCGGAAAGCGTGAAATGTCGCAAACGGGTGGCGCAGGCGGATGCCCTGTCGCATGAAGGGGCGCCGCATTTTTCCGAACATCCGTGCAGGAGACCGTCATGAGCGATGCCGCCCCGTCCCGCC
>NZ_JAZDRM010000053.1:0-18375 GCF_047501495.1 Ancylobacter sp. G4_0304
GCGTCCGACACCCCCGACGCCAGACCCGCCCCCGACGCCACAACAACCTCGGCACCAAGACCGACAAACCGCTTCACCGTCTCAACCGAACCCGAAACACGGGGCTCAACCAAAACGTCTTCGTGCAGAACCGCGATGCGCATCGACTGATCTCAGGAGGTCGCGATGAGGACGAGCAGCAGCAGCCCGAGCAGGCCGATCTGAAGGCCGGGCTTGCCGGTCTCGGAGCTCAGGCCGATGACGGTGTTGGCGATCGCCGCCAGCGTGCCGAGGGTGAAAATGCCCCAGTGGCCGTTCACGCCGCCAATGGCGAAGGCAACCATGAAGCTGCACAGGGCAAGGGTCGCCACCATCGTCGACTTGACGAAGAAGTTGTAGGTTCCCCGATGCGCAGCGTAGTCGTTGCCGGCGGCGGTGGCGTATTCCGGCGCTCCGTGATCAGCCATGACGGCCCCCTTCTTATGGATAATGCCCAGGTGCTCTCCGCTTTAACGGAAGACGCGCCGCCCGGCAACGCCGCGGCCCCCGCGGCTCAGCCCAGACCGGCCTTGGCCAGCGCGGCGCCTTGACGCGCCGCCACGCGCTCGACCGAGAAATCGGCGATCGCCGCCTCGAACAGCGCGTGGAAATTCAGCTCGGCCGCCAGATGCAGGAACACGCCGCCCAGCCCGATGGCGGCGCGGTCCATGAACACGAATTCGCGCGGCACGCGCACCGGGCCCTTCTCCTTCAGCGCCTTGTGCACCCAGAACGCCTCGCGCCGCCCATAGTCGCCCGGCGCCACGCCGTCGGCGATGGTGCGCACGCGGTCGTCGAGCAGCGGGCCGTAGATGAAGCGCGCCCAGATGTTGAGCACCTCGATCAGCTCATTGGTCAGGCCCTTGAAGCCCCAGGTCTCGTAGGCGTGCACGACGCGCGCCGCGTCCCCCGCCTTCAGCCCCTCATAGAGGTCGACCACGCCGCCGACGAAGCTCGGCGGGAAGATGCGGATGCAGCCATAATCGAGCAGGTTGATCCCGCGCGCCTGCCCGTCTTCCTCGAACACGGTGTAATTGCCCAGATGCGGGTCGCCATGGATCACGCCGAAGCGGCTGAACGGCAGCCACCACGCCGCGAACATGGCGCGGGCGATGGCGTTGCGCACCTCCAGCGGCTCGCCGGTGAAGTCGAGCAGCCGGCGCCCCTCCAGCCATTGCAGCGTCAGCAGCCGCCCGGTGGACAGCTCGGGCCGCACGCGCGGCACCCGCACGCCGGGCTCGTCCGCCAGCATGTGCGCGTAAAGCGCGGCATGGCCAGCCTCGCGGCGGTAATCCAGCTCCTCGCGCACCCGCTCGCCGATTTCCTGCGCGATCTCGGTGGTGTCGATCGCCGGGTCCATGCGCCGGTGCAGGGCGAACACCAGTTCAAGCTGGCTAAGGTCCGCCTCCACGGCGGACTGCATGTCGGGATATTGCAGCTTCACCGCCAGCGGCGCGCCATCCAGCGCGACGGCGCGGTGCACCTGGCCGAGCGAGGCGGCCGCGGCCGGCTCGCGCTCGAAGCTCGCAAAGCGCGCCATCCAGTCCGGGCCGAGCTCGGCCATCATGCGGCGCTTCACGAAGGCCCAGCCCATGGGCGGCGCCTGGCTCTGCAAGGTCGCCAGCTCCGCGGCATATTCCGGCGGCAGGGCGTCGGGAATGGTCGCCATGAGCTGCGCGACCTTCATGATCGGCCCCTTGAGCCCGCCGAGAGCGGCGGCGAGCGCGGCGGCATTGCCCTCACGCCGCCCCTCCAGCCCCAGCATGCGGGTGCCGGCGATGCGGGCGGCAACGCCGCCGACACGCGCGCCCACGCGGGCATAGCGTGCGGCGCGGGCGGTCAGGCGGTTGGCTTCGGAATCGGGACGCCGGGAATCAGGGGGGTCGGAATCGGACACGCGGGCACCTCGCTCATCTTCAGGTGGCTCCGCGGGCACCCAAGCGCAAGCCCAAGCCGGTCACAAGAGGCGGCGCGCGAAGCCGAAGAAGCGCTGGAGCACGAGAAGGCCGATCAGCACCAGCGGGGTCAGGAAGTCGGTATAGAGGATCGGCCCGGCATTGCCGGCGGCATCATTCCCGGTCTCGGCGATCTGCACCACATGGCCGACGCCGGCACCGCCGAGGAAGCCCAGCGTCACCACCGCCACCGCCGCGCGGAAGCCGGGCGAGCCCCAGAACGCGCTGATGATCCCGGCGAGCCCGATGCCGAGATTGGCCATGCCGACCTCGAACTGGAACGGGCTCGGCGCCCAGCCGATCGAGGCGGCGGTTTGCGCGGAGAAAAACACATGGCCAAGAAACGCCCACAGCCCCATCAGCCCGACCGGCAGCAGCAGGATGTAGCGCAGCAGCTGCTCGATGATGGCGCCGACGCTGATCGGGCGCGGCCCGCGCCAGACGAACAGGCCGGCCAGCACCAGCGCCGCGAGCCAGCTCAGAAGCGGAACCCAGAAAACCATCGACGTACCCCCTGCCCTCATCCCCAGGGGCAGATTAGACGCTCGCCTCCGCGGCTTCCAGCGCGACGATCTCCAGCGCGCGGGCGATGGCGTCGCGGTGCTGGGTCAGCCCCTTATAGGCGAGCTGCTCGGCGTTCAGCCCCAATATCTGCTCGCGCAGCGAGGCCGCGAGCCGGCCGCCGTCCGGGTGGCGGCGGAAGGCGTCGAACGGGTCGACATGCACGCGGATGCCGAACAGCACATCGCCGCTCACCGGCAGCCGGCGCAGGGTCTGGCGCTCGACGCGGACGAAGGCTTCGGGCGCGAGATTGGCGGGATCGTCGAACCAGTCGCGCGGGCGTTCCTTGGATTCGGGATGATGCAGCTCGGCATCGGGATAGATCGACCAGTTCACCCGCCAGACCGGCTGCTCGACCTTCAGATGGTCGAAGATGCGGTTCATCACCATCGCCATCTTGCCGGGGTAGCCCGGCACATTGGCGTGCAGCCCGTCCAGCGTCGCGCCGAACTTCTCGGCGAGCGACCAGGCGGAGGGAAAGCACAGCACCGCCGCCACCAGACGGTAGCCGGCCTCGCTCGGGCGCAGGATCAGCAGGTCGTCGGAGACGAGGCGTCCGGCGAGGACGAGCGGCGCCTCATCGGGATCGTCAAGATCGAGTGTAAGCCCGGCCGGCCGCACGGTGACGCGCGACCCGTCGCGATGGTACTGCTCGGGAAAATGCTCCAGCACATGGGCGACCACCAGATCAAGCACCTCGCGCTGCGCCGCGCGGGTGCCGGGCTCCTCGCGGAACACCACGTCCCGCTTGTCGCGGAGCAGCGCGCCGCGCTGAGCAAGGGTGCGGGCGAGATCGCGGTCCGGCTCGATCCAGTCGACGAGATCGAGCTGGGCGAGGGCGACGGTGAACGGCTTCTTCGTCCCGTCGAACGGGGTATGGGCGAAGGGTTCTGCGGCAGAAGCTGTGGCGGCGGGCATGCTGTTCCGGGTCCGGCATCGAAGCCCCCTTGTCCCCCGCCTGCCCTCGATGAGGCAAGCCCGTATTTCGGGCAACGCCGTTCAAACCCGCCGCCGCGCCACCGGCAGGCGCAGCAGCTCCACCACCTGCGCCAGCAGGGCGTCGTCGGCGGCGATGTTCTCGACCTCGCGTCCGGCCTTCTCATGGCCCTCGCCCTCGCCGGCCGAGGCCACGAACAGCCGGTCCTTGCCGGAGAACAGCCGGTTGGCCATGTGGAAGCCGAGGGCGCGGTAGACCTCGAACTGTTCCTCGCTGAACAGCTGGTCGATGGTGGTCTGGTGCGGGAAGGAGGGGTTGCGTGCCTTGTAGGCGCGGATCAGGTCGTTCTCGTCGCCGGTGAGCGAGGATTTGAGGTAGACGAGAATGCCCTCATGCACGAGCTCGTTGTCGTTCCTCGCATAAAGGATGCGCCCCACGGCGGCGTGCGGGCCGGCGGTCGCGGCCTCGCCGTCGTCGCAGCCCTTCGACACGCGGGCGATCGCCTCCCATGGCAGCTCGATCCGCACGCCGAGATCGATGCGGGCGTGCTTCTGCAGGGCGACCAGCGAGGAGAAGCGGTACTGGGCGTCGGATTCGGCATCGACCACCACGATCAGCCGGCAGCGCCGGCGCAGCAGTTCGAACAGGCCGAGATTGTCGATATGGCCGCCATCGGTGATGTAGACCTTGGAGCCGGTCTCATCGAGCTGGCCGAAGGCTTCGGCGATGAAATAGAAGTGCCGGATGACTCTGCGCAGCCGGGACGGTTTCGGCCTCCGTGCCGCGAGGTCGCTCCGCTTCGGCTCCTCCATCGGATTGGGCAGCCAGTAGCCGAGCCGGGCATTGAGCAGGGTCAGCGTAGGCGCCAGCGGCGCGAGGGTGTTGGCGCCCATATTGGAGGAAAACGCCGCGCCCGATGCCGCCATGGCGGTGGCGAGATCGAGCGCCGGATCGTCCCGCATCATCAGTTCGGTGCGGCGATAGCCGGTCGCGGTGCTGCCGACATAGTTGCGGCTGAACAGGAAGAAATCCGCGTTCCGCCCGCGCTTGTTGACCGCTTCGGAAGCCTGGATGTTCACCGCCGTATTGACCAGAAGATAAGGCGAGGCATCGACGGCAAGCCCTCCCACGGCAAGCCCGGCGGGCGGCACTGCGGCGGCCGGCGTGCCGGCAACCTGCCGGTCCGTGAGACGGAAACCGTCGAGCGGTGCGACGCCCGTGTCGGTGAGCCGGATCAGGAAGGCCCGGCTCAGCCGGTCGCGATAAAGTCGGTGCAGCGAGTTGGCATTGTCGGCGAAACAGGGACTGGCCCGCCAGATCGCCACGGCGCCGACGAGATAGAGCACGGCCCACATGCACGGCGTCAGCACGGGCGGACAGTTCCACATCGGGCAGACCGGCGGCAGCGCCCAGGTCACCAGCAGCACCACGCCGAGCCAGAGCAGCACCGGCAGGATCGCCGCCCCGAGCCACAACAGCGCGATGCCGCTGAACCGGGCGATCAGCGCGCTGTAGCCGGGCTTGCCCGCCAGCTTCTCCACCACCGCCATCAGGCGCGGCGCGAGGAAGGCGAAGACGGTGGCGACCGGCGCCAGCGCCGTGGTGAAGACGGCGAGATCCCGCCCGGCGGAACGGCTCTGCACCGCCAGTTCGGCCACCTCGGCGGTGAAGGCGAGGAGCCCCGCAAAGGCGAGCACGATCAGCGCCCAGAAGACGCGCCGGCTCCACGGGTCGTCGACCTCCGACAGCCCTGGTTTCCGGGAGCGCTTGACGCCCCAGAAGATCATCCCGACGGCGAACAATCCGGCGAGCACCACCGGCAGCGGCCAGAGCGGAAACCACGCGGCGTCCGGCCAGAATTCCGGCCGATACCTACCGAGCGCCGGCTGCCAGCCGGCGAGCCGGGCATAGAAGATCACCAGCGCGGCAAGGCCGAGCAGCAATGGCAGGGTGAGAAACAGATTGACCGTCAGGCCGCGCAGATAGGTCGCGATCGCGCCGAGCAGCGCGCCGGGCGAGCCGAACAGATAATTCGAGTGGTCGCGAAGATGGCGCACCGCCGGCGGCTCCAGCGCGTCAAACGCGCTGCGCAGCGGGAAGGGGTCGTTGCGCGTGCCGCCCGACATCGCGGCCGCGATGCAGCAGCCCAGATAGCCCCCGCCCGAGACGGTGGAGAGATAGTCGAAGCGGTCGAACACCGAGAGGCTGGTCTCGCCCGCCGTCCGCGGCTCATTGGCGAGGCGTGCCGGATCGGCCATCGGCTTGCCGAGCGGCGAGAGCGAGAGCTGGCGCAGCGATTCCAGCCCCTGCACCACGCCCAGGCACACCGCCGCCGAGCGGATGCCCCCGCCCGACAGGGCGAGGCCGAGCGTTTCGGGGATCTCCTCACGCCTGCGGGGCGGCAGCGCGCAGCGGTCTCGCAGCGCCCGCCGCTTCCAGATTTCCCGGTTCTCGACGTCGATGACGTCGGCGAAGGCCATGGTGTAGTTCGGATGATTTTCATCGTTCGGCAATGAGGCCGCCGCCGGCTCCTCGGGCTTGCCGGACCATCTCATCTTGAGCCTGCGCACCCATGCCGCCATCGCCGCGTCCCCTGCCCGCGACGATGGTAATGCAAGGGCGCGATCCCGCAACCGGAGATTGATCTCGCCCTGCTGATAAGGTGAGGCGACGGGCAGGCCGCGCCTATTCCTCCATCGCCTCAAGCTCGGCGATCATGCGCTCGATCAGGTTGAGGCCGGTCTGCCAGAACGCCGGGTCGCGGGCATCGAGGCCGAACGGCTTCAGCAACTCCGAGTGGTGCTTGGTGCCGCCGGCCGCCAGCATGGCGAGGTAGCGCTCGGCGAAGCCGTCCGAAGCGTTCTCATAGACCGCGTAGAGCGAGTTCACGAGGCAGTCGCCGAAGGCATAGGCATAGACATAGAACGGCGAATGGATGAAGTGGCCGATATAGACCCAGTAGCTCTCATAGCCGGGGCCGAGATGGATGGCCTCGCCCAGGCTCTGCGACTGCACGTCCATCCAGATCTCACAGATCTTCTCGGCGGTCAGCTCGCCGTTCTTGCGCTCGGTGTGGATGCGGCGCTCGAAGGTGTAGAAGGCGATCTGGCGCACCACGGTGTTGATCATGTCCTCGACCTTCGAGGCCAGCATCGCCTTGCGGGCGCGCGCATCCGGCGCGGCGGCCAGCAGGCGCTGGAAGGTCAGCATCTCGCCGAACACCGAGGCGGTCTCGGCGAGCGTCAGCGGCGTCGGCGCCATCAGCGCGCCGTTCGGTGCCGCCAGTACCTGGTGCACGCCGTGGCCCAGCTCATGGGCGAGCGTCATCACGTCGCGCGGCTTGCCCATGTAGTTGAGCAGCACATAGGGGTGGGCGGAAGGCACGGTCGGGTGCGCGAACGCACCCGTCGCCTTGCCCGGCCGCACGCCGGCATCGATCCAGCTCTTGTCGAAGAAATTGCGGGCGATGTCGGCCATGCGCGGGGAGAAGCTGGAATAGGCGCCGAGCACAGTGTCGCGCGCCTCGTCCCAGCCGATGGTGCGGGTCTCGACGCGGGGCAGCGGCGCGTTGCGGTCCCAATATTCCAGCTTGTCCTTGCCGAACCACTTGGCCTTCAGCTTGTAATAGCGATGGGCAAGGCGCGGATAGGCCGCGTGCACCGAGGACACCAGCGCGTCCACCACCTCGCGCTCGACGCGATTGGCGAGGTGGCGCGAATCCGCGATGTCCTGGAAGCCGCGCCAGCGGTCGGAAATGTCCTTGTCCTTGGCCAGCGTGTTGGTGATCAGCGTGAACAGGCGCAGATTCTCGCCGAACACCTTGGCGAGCGCTTCCGCGCCGGCCTTGCGCTTGGCCTCCTCCGGCTCGGCCAGATAGTTGAGCGTCTGCTCCATCGGCAGGCTCTGGCCTTCGACCTCGAAGCGCAGGCCGGCAATGGTCTCGTCGAACAGCCGGTTCCAGGCGCTGCGGCTGGTCACGCCCTTCTCAAGGAACAGCTGCTCGATGCGGTCGTCGAGCTGATAGGGCTTCTCCGCCCGCACATCCTCGATCCAGGGGCGGTACTTGCCGAAAGCGGGGTCGGCGAGCGCGGCCTCCATCTTGGCATCGTCGAGCCGGTTCAGCTCCAGCGTGAAGAACAGCAACCGGGTCGAGGCCTCGGTCAGCTTTTCCTGCACGTCGCCATAGAACTTGGCGCGGACGGGGTCGGTGGTGTCGCCGGAATAGACGAGGCCGGCATAAGAATAGAGCCGGCCCAGCAGGTCCTCGATCTTCTCGTAGCGCGAGACCACCACCGCCATCTGCCCGCCGGCATCCGGCCCGTCGAGGATCTCGGCGAAGCGGCCCTTATAGGCGTCCTCGAACGCGGCGCATTCGGCGGCGGCGTTTTCGAGGTCCGCCTTCAGCTCGGGCGAATCGAGACCGGGATAAAGGTCCGACAGGTCCCATTGCGGCAGGGAGCCGAGGCCCGAAGCGGGCGCGGCGGCGTGGGCCGCGGGCGAGTGGAGCGCGGGGCGGAACGGATCGAGACTGCGGGGCATGGTCACTCCGGCGGGAAAGAAACGTCACTGACTGATATCGTGTCGGGGGTCGCCGTATCAATGCGCGCGGACCGACTTCGTTCACCGCCCGCCTTCCCGGCCTTGCCGATCGGCCTCACGCCCGACATTGTGGACGGTATTGCGTGGCGCGGGGGCGCGCCGAACAGGGGCGTGCGGGAATGTTCGGGCTGTTGCGGATCACACTGGTGGCGCTCGCCGTGGCGGGGCTGGGAATTGGGGCGGCACAGGCCGCGCCCAAGCGCATCATCATCGTGCGCCATGGCGAGAAGGGCGGCCCGCTGCATCTGTGCAGCGTCGGCAAGGAGCGCGCCCAGGCGCTCGCCGCGCAATATCTCAGCCCCACCGACCCGATGAGCCTGATCCGCAGCGATCCGCCGGCCGCATTTCTCGCGATGACGCTGCACACGGTGGAAACCGCGCGCCCGATCGTGAAGGCGTGGGACATGAAGCTGGTCGCGCCGCCGATCGGCTATGTGCCGATCCGCAACACCCGCTATTTCAACGCCAAGCTCAACAAGGTGAATCAGCGCGTCGCGCGCGACCTCCTCGACAATCCGCGCTGGCACGGCAAGACGGTGGTGATGGTGTGGGAGCATTTCCATATCGCCAGCGAAGCGCTGGAGAAGGAGTTCGCCGGCGAGCCGGCGACGCTTCGGCAATTGCTGCGGCTCGACGAGATCAAGGGCGCGAAAGTTCCGAAGACCTGGCCGGATTCGAACTTCAACTTTTTCTGGATACTCGATTACGACAGCCCGGCGGCACAGGTGCCCACGCGGTTCTCGACCGTCCGGCAGTTCTTCGCCCCGCCCTTCGCCAACCTGCCCTCGAACGACTGGGGCGCGCCGGAGCCGCTGCCAGCCGGTTCCGGCTGCAACTGATCCGGCGCGCCCCGATCGGCGCCTGAAGCGACCCGCGCCTTTAGTCGACCGCGCGCTTCATGGTCGGAATCGGCGCGTTCTTGCCCCGATAGAACGGATGGAAGAACGGCTCATACATCGGCGTGCCGGCATTCTGGCGAATCTGCTGGCGACGCACGCGGTCACGCTCCCAGACGTCGCGCTTCTCGACACTGCCGAGACGCTGCCGCTGCTCGCCCGGCACCGGGGCGGCATTCGCGGCAATGGAGGGAAGAGCAACCGAAAGCAACACACCCGCGACAAGCGCGGAAACACCTGTTTTCGTCGAGATCATTTCTGCCTCCCGTGAGCATTCATCTGCCGATCTAACGACGCAGAAGCGATTTGGTTTCATGCCGATTCGGCCGAAACGGCTCATCACACGCCACGGGCACTACGGAACCGCGGAAATTGAAAAGTCAACAACCCTTACGTAAGTCGATAATCATGATGATTGAAATATTTTCTGACGTGTTATTGTTTACCGTCTGACCCCCGAATATCCTTCACTGGGTCGGAACGGCTGGCATTACGACGACAATGATCGCTCCGAATTCTGCTCAAAGCCCGCCGGCGGCAAAAATGCCGCCGCAACGACCTTTTGTTGGAGCCGCTCATGCGTAGAGCCGTTCGCGACGCAATGTTCATCGCGGCGTTTGCGGTCAGTGCGTATTTTTTTTGCGCTGCACTTCAATGTTTACGAAATTCTCCATGAATTTCTGACCAACAACGAAGACCTTCAGGTCGACGAAATTTTTCTCGCCGTCATTGTCATAGGTCTTAGCGGCTTCGTTTACGGATGCCTGCGCCTGATGGAATTCAGACAGGAAGCACGTCGCCGCCTGCAGGCGGAAGAGCATGCCGCCCATGTCGCTCTCCATGACGCGCTCACCGGCCTGCCGAACCGCCTCGCCTCCCAGATCATGGAAAGCGCGACATATGGCGGTCGCAACACCGCCTATGTCCTCGACATCAGGAACTTCAAGCAGGTCAACGAACAGGTGTCGCAGAGCGGGGGAGACGTCTTCCTCGTCGAACTTGCGACACGCTTTCGCAAGGCGTTGCCGGACGCGTTCATCGCGCGCATCGGCGGCGATGAGTTCCTCGTCCTCGCCCGCGTCACGGGCCTGGAGGTCTTGGTGCTGGGCGAGCGAATCATCGCGGTCGCTCAGCAACCGGTGGACATTCATGGCGTCAGCATCCGGGTGTCGGTCGCGGTCGGCTACGCCACCTTCGCCAGCCGCACCGAGTTGCCCGCCGCCATCGTCCACGCTTCGATGGCGATGCAGGAAGCCAACGAGATGGCCAGCGTCGAGCCGGTCGGCTACGACGCCCGCCTCCAGGCCATGCAGGCGGCGCGGCGCGACGCCGAGAATGAGCTTCGGGAAGCCGTCATCAACAACGCGATCGATGTGTATTTTCAGCCACTGGTTCGGCTGGACGATCGCAGCGTGCACGGATTCGAGGCGCTGGCGCGCTGGCAGCACCCGGACGGCCGTTTCACGCCGCCCGACGTGTTCATCCGCACCGCCGAGGCGGCCGGGCTGATCGACCAGCTGTCGATGAACCTGCTGCGCAAAGCCTGCCGCTACGCCAAGCACTGGCCGGCGACTCTGATCCTCGCCTTCAACATCTCGCCGCAGCAACTCTCCGACGAAAGGCTCGCCGAGCAGATTCTCGCCGTGCTGAAGGAGACCGGCTTCCCGCCGAAACGGCTCTCCATCGAGATCACGGAATCCGCCCTTGTCGGCAATCTCCGCGCGGCGCTGACGACGATCAACCAGTTGCGCCTCGCCGGCGCGCGCCTGGCGCTCGACGATTTCGGCACCGGCTATTCCAGCCTCGCCCAGCTCGCCAACCTGCCCTTCGACAAGATCAAGATCGACCGGCAGTTCACGGCAAGCTTTCTCGAGAACGACAAGCAGGCGCTGATCCTGCGCGCCATGATCCGCCTTGGCCATGTGCTGGATATCGCGACATTGGCGGAAGGCATCGAGACCGAGGCGCAATATGCCGCGTTGCGCGCGCTCGGCTGCTATCTCGGCCAGGGCTTTCTGTTCGGCCGAGCCATGCCGCCCGACAAGGTGCCCGCCTTTCTCGCCTCGGCCGCGTCGAGTAGTGCCGGGCGGGCGGCGCCTTTCCTCGGCACGGAACGCGCCTCGCCGCCGCCGTTCGTAACCGACCGATCCGGGCGGAGCCTCGACGCGCCGCAATAGGCCGATCGTGGCCCCGCGATCTGGAGCATGGCCCGGTCGGCTAAAATCATCTGATCGAAGAGGAGGATTCCGGCCGCACGCCCGCGATCCGGTAAGACCGGTGGACGGGAACAAAAGGCCTGGAAGGGAATGGTGGGCGCGACAGGGATTGAACCTGTGACCCCCTCGATGTCAACGAGGTGCTCTCCCGCTGAGCTACGCGCCCATTCCGCTAAAAGTCGTCGAGCGGGGCTTCCCTATATCGAACCGCCCGCCGCTGCGCAAGCACCCCGGAACCGGCAAGGCGCGTCCCGTGGCGCGGCCTGTGGAAAGGCCGCGAAAAACGTCACGCCGCCAGCATCTTGCCGACCTCGTTGACGAGATCGCGCAGGTGGAACGGCTTGGAGAGCACCTTGGCATCCTTCGGCGCCTGGCTGTCGGCATTGAGCGCGACGGCGGCGAAGCCAGTGATGAACATCACCTTGATATCGGGATCGAGCGCGGTCGCCTTGCGGGCGAGTTCGATCCCATCCATCTCGGGCATCACGATGTCGGTGAGCAGCAGCTCGAACGGCTCTTCGCGCAGCCGGTCGTAGGCGGAGCGGCCATTGTCGAACGAAACGACATCGTAGCCCGCGTTCTGGAGCGCCTTGACGAGGAAACGACGCATGTCGTTGTCGTCTTCGGCCAGCAGGATCTTCAGCATCCCATGCACCCTGATCTCAATCTCCGGCAGGAAGACCGCCGCACCGGAGCCGGCTCCCGATTAGCGGTTTCACCCGTATCTTGGCTATCGCCTAACCCATTTGCTGTTAGCACATGGTGAATGCCGGGCCCCGGCGGGGCGGGAAGCACGAACATGTGGCTTTTGCGCCGCGCTTATGCGTTCCGCCCCTGTCGGGCTCATGATAGAGATGTGACGATAGGCGAGTAAGCGGTTTCGGGTCAGCGGTAGGAATGATGGCCGTCATAGCGGAGACGATCGATCCGGCATTCGAGGTGGTCGAGCCGGCCGAACTCAAGGCGCCGTTCCTGTTCAATTCGCCCCATAGCGGCATCGTCTATCCGCGCGCCTTCGTCGAGCAGGCCCGCCTCGAACTGCCGGCGCTGCGCCGCTCCGAGGACACGCTGGTCGACGAATTGTTCGGCGATGTCACCCGCTTCGGCATGGCGTTCATGCGCGCGCATTTCCCGCGCTGCTATCTCGACGTGAACCGCGAGCCTTACGAGCTCGATCCGCGCATGTTCGAGGGCCGGCTGCCGGCCTATGCCAATACCCGCTCCATGCGGGTGTCGGGCGGGCTCGGCACGGTGGCGCGCATCGTCGGCGACGCGCAGGAGATTTACGGCCGGCGGATTCCGGTCGACGAGGCGATCGCCCGCATCGAGACCTATTACAAGCCCTATCACCGCACGCTGCGCCGGCTGATGACGCAGATGCAGCGCAGCTTCGGCATCGGGGTTCTGGTGGACTGCCATTCCATGCCGTCCAGCGGGCATCGCGACCCGCGCGCGAGGATCGACATGGTGATCGGCGACCGCTACGGCACCAGCTGCGCGCCGGTCATCCCCGATGTGCTGGAAGGCGAACTGCGCCGGCGCGGCTATTCGGTCACCCGCAACAAGCCCTATGCCGGCGGTTTCATTACCGAGCATTACGGCAATCCGGCCTCCGGCATTCACGCCATCCAGATCGAGATCAACCGGGCGCTCTATATGAACGAGCGCACCTATGAGGCGTCGGATCACTTCGCGACGTTGCGCGCGGACCTGCTGGAAGTGGCCGTGACGCTGGCGACAATCCCGCATCTGGAGCTGGCGCCGGCGCGGGCAGCGGCGGAATAATCTTTTATTTTTAATAGCTTAGCTGGTTTCTTACAAAAATTTGATCGATTGATGCAATTCGCCGCATAACAGCCTTGCATTTTAGGAATGAGAGATATACCAATTCTGCACGCTCGGTTCCGGGCGCTCCTCCCCCACCTTCCGCCGGGGCTAAAGCCGCGATGCAAGCGGAGGGGAGCTGCGCCCCGGATATGAGCCGCCCTCTTGGGTGCCGAAACATGTGACGGGCGCCGTCAGCCGAAAAGCGGTTTCAACCGCGGCGACAGGCGAACCGGATAACACAGGCGGCACAAAAGAAAGAGGCCGCCCACCGGAAGGGGAGCGGCCCAAGTCTAGGGAGGAAACGCCCAAGGAGGGCAGTACGTAGCGACGCCAATCGCTGCCGTACGGACATAAGATGCGAGTGCATTGCGGAATAATCAAGGCACTCGCCCCCATTTTCTGGCATACCAGATACATCAGACGCGGGACTGTGGCTTTAATGTCGCTTTCGGCTACCTGGATACCTAGAGCGACCGCGCCAGACGCATAGCGCTGGCGCCGACGATCCGCCCGACAGTGGATGTCGGGCACCGGACCCCGACTCGATGCCCGCCATCAGGCGCAAGGCCGGGCGGGATCGCAACTCCAGCGGAACGTACAAAAGAAAAGGGGCCGCACCATAAAATGGGCGGCCCAAGTCTAGGGAGGAAACGCCCAAGGAGGGCAGCGGCAACGCGACGCCAATCACGTTGCCGCACCGCAACAATATGCCTGTGCGACGCACGGGGCGCAAGACGCAAAACGAAAGAAACGAAAGTGACGCACCTCTGATTTCACGCGAATGTGTGGAATCGCGCCTCGGACGCACCTGAAGCCAATGCCCTTGGGGCAGCGCGCTGGGGGACGCACGGCAAAGAGGCGGTGGTCTGCGCAGCGACAGCCGGACACGGCGGCGAGCGGAGACCCCGGTCGAAAAAAAAGTCGGATTATCAGAGGGATATAAAAAAGAAAGGGGCCGCTCACGTTGCCGGAGCGGCCCAAGTCTAGGGAGGAAACGCCCAAGAAGGGCGGCGGTAGAGCGACGCCAATCGCCGTACCGCGCCGCAATAATATGGCAGCTTCACTTCCCGATAGCAAGCGCGCGCACTGCCTAATGCGTGACCTTGCCGGAATAGCAGCCATGCGCCTGATGCGGGGCGTCAGAAGCCGAGGTGCGCACCTCGATGCGTGTCGCGGCCGCCCTCCCCCGGCGCGCCCCTGCCCGTCCACCACACCCTCCCCTTCGATCCCGCCGAGCCCCGCTTCCGAGATTGCCGTTCCCGGCGGCTGTAGCTATTGAGAGCGCACGGCGCGCCGAAGTGGCGTGCGCCGGCCGGCGGCCAATGGAGCGGGACATGAGCGCGGTCGATTTCGAAGCTTTCGTCCAGGAACTCGCGACCGTCTCCGGCCAGGCGATCCTGCCCTTCTTCCGCACCGCTCTCGGGGTGGAAGACAAGAGCCGGGGCATCGCCTTCGATCCGGTCACCGCCGCCGACCGTGCCGCCGAGCAGGCGATGCGCGCGCTGATCCAGCGCTCCTTTCCCACCCATGGCATTCGCGGCGAGGAATTCCCCGACGAGCGGCTGGAGTCCGAATATATCTGGGTGCTCGACCCGATCGACGGCACCAAGTCGTTCATCGCCGGCCTGCCGGCCTGGGGAACGCTGATCGGCCTCACCCGCAATGGCGAGCCGGCCTATGGCATGATGCACCAGCCCTTCATCGGCGAGCGCTTCTATGGCGACGGCGCCACCGCGCGTTATCGCGGCCCTGCCGGCGAGCGCCGTCTCGGCGTGCGCGACTGCGCCGGCCTGAGCGAAGCGCTGATGCTCACCACCAGCCCGCGGCTGATGAACCTTGAGGACCGCGCGCTCTACGGCGTGGTCGAGGAGAAGGTCCAGCTCGCCCGCTATGGTGGTGATTGCTACGCCTATTGCATGCTTGCCGCCGGCCATGTCGATCTGGTCATCGAGACCAATCTCAAGGATCACGACATCGTGCCGCTGATCCCGATCATCGAAGGCGCGGGCGGCATCGTCACCGATTGGGAAGGCGGCACTGCCCGCAAGGGCGGGCGCGTGGTGGCGGCCGGCGACCGCCGCGTCCACGAGCAGGCGCTGGAGACGCTCGCGCGCGGCGCGTGAGCGCGCCTATCGCACGACGCTGCCGGGAATGAAGGCGTCGAACGCCGCCAGCAGCGGCTCGCGGAACACATCGCGTTCCTGAAGAATCTCATGCCGCGCACCGGGAATCACCAGATGCGCGCCGGCGATCAGCCGCGAGCCGAGATGCTCGATCGCGGGCGTCGAGACGATGGCGTCGGCCCCGCCCGCCACCATCAGCAGCGGCTGGCGGATCGCCTGCGCCGTCGCCGGGTCGGTCAGCCGGTCCATCAGATCGAACGCCGCCTTGATCCAGCCGATGGTCGGCGGGCCGACATCGAGCTGGGGATGCTCCATGGTGATGGTGAGGTTGCGCGCGAAGCGCCTCGGGTCCGAGGTCAGGCGGTTGCCGTCGAAATGGATTTCGCTGGTGCGGATGCGCTTGCCGCGCGGCACGTAGAAATCCGACAACCCGATCCCGCTCAGCGCGCGGGCGGTGCGGCGCGCGGCGACATCGTGCTTGAGCAGCGACAGATCAAGCATCGGCGCCACCAGGAACATGCGGTCGAACCAGCGATGTCCCTCGCGCGCCGCGTCGAGCAGGATCGCCGCGCCCATGGAATGGGCGAGCGCGAAATAGGGCGGCGGGCAGTCGGGCATCACCACTTCCCGCACGAAACTCTGCAGATCGAGCTGGTAGTCGGCGAAGTCGCGCACATGGCCCTTCATCGGGTTCTTCAGCAGGCGCTGCGAGCCGCCCTGCCCGCGCCAGTCCAGCACCGCGACCGCGAAGCCGCGGCGGCGCAGGTCTTCCACGGTCTCGAAATATTTCTCGATCTTCTCGGTCCGGCCGGGAAACACGCAGACCGTGCCCCAGCAGGCGCCCGCCGGCCGCCAGCGCGCGAAGCGCAGCAGCACGCCGTCCGACGCATGAAACCCGCCGCAGACCGCGCCCTCGGGCACGGGATTGTCTTTGGTTTGGAACAGCAGCATGGCGGGCTGGGCAACCGGGCGGGAGGACGGGAAGAAACGGGTCCGCGTGAGTACAACGGAGCCGGACCGCACCACAAGAGAGCAGGCGGCGGCGCAAGGTCTCGCGGGCCGGCGAGTAGGGCCGCGCCGGGCTCTAGTAGCGCTTGTCGCCGAAGCCGATCACCTTCATGCCGCTGATCGCCCCGGATGCGCTGTCGACCACCACCTGCACCCGCTCGCCGCGCGGGCCGTTGGCCTCCAGCAGGATGGTGGCGCCGCGCTGGCGCAGGACGTTGACATTGGAGAAGCCGCGCGCGCGCAGCATCTGCGCCGCCGCCTCGCCATCCATGCGCCCGCCACCGCGCGCGGGCGGCTGCTCATAAGGCGCGTAGGGACCGGGCGCCGGCGCGCCAGGCGGCCCGCTCCAGGCGCCGCCTGCCGGGCCGATCGACTGGCCGAACGCCGGCGCACCGTCCGCAAGCAGCAGCGGCGATAGGAGCAGCATCAAAGCCAAGGCACGCAGCAACACCGGCGTCTCCTTATCCCGGCCTGCATCCGGCTCCCTCGTGATTGCGCAGTCTGGCGGAAAAGCGCTGAACACGCTTTGAGTCCACCGTTCATCTCCCGTTCATGTTGACCGATCACGCCCCCCCTTGCGGCGGCGAAGAGCCTTCCTATCTCAATCCTGTACCGGCCAGATGGCGGTACGCAATCAGGGCGCGGCTCATGGGAGAGCGCCCGCCAATCGCATGTCGCTTCACAGGAGGATATGTTATGCGCACTTTCGATCTTTCCCCCCTCTATCGTTCCACCGTCGGTTTCGACCGCATGTTCTCGCTGCTCGATCAGGCTGGCGGCGTGGACACCGGCACCACCTATCCGCCCTATAATATCGAGCGGACCGGCGAGAACGCCTATCGAATCACCGTGGCCGTCGCCGGCTTCACCGATCAGGACCTCGACATCGAGGTGAAGGAGAACACCCTCTCCATCCGCGGTGAGCGCAAGGTCGACGCCTCGGCCAAGCCGGCGGACGTGCTCTATCAGGGCATCGCCGCCCGCGCCTTCGAGCGTCGCTTCCAGCTTGCGGAT
Source organism: Ancylobacter sp. G4_0304 (assembly GCF_047501495.1). Lineage (NCBI taxonomy): Bacteria > Pseudomonadati > Pseudomonadota > Alphaproteobacteria > Hyphomicrobiales > Xanthobacteraceae > Ancylobacter > Ancylobacter sp. G4_0304. The sequence goes on from NZ_JAZDRM010000053.1 coordinate 17,155, forward strand.
CACGTCGAGGTACGCGGCGCCCGCCTTGAGAACGGCCTGCTCCATGTCGAGCTGCACCGGGAGATTCCCGAGGTGCTGAAGCCCCGCCAGATTCCGATCGCGGTGGGCTCGGCCAATAGCGGCAAGGTCATTGAGGCCAAGGCCGCCTGAGCGGCCTGACGCACGAACCCTACCGCCTCGCCGGCAACGGCATCAGGCGCACACGGAAAGGCGCCCCGGAAGGGGCGCCTTTTTTCGTGTCCACCGTTCGGTCGTCTCGGAAGCCTGACGCTCAATCCGTCGTCGGCACGGTCGAGGTGGCTCCACCCGCCGTCGACGGCACCGATGCGGTGCCCGCCGAGGTCGATCCGGTTCCGCCACCCGCCGTACTTTCTCCGGCCGGCGGCGCGGATACGGCATCAGGCTTGCCCGATGTGCTGGCGGCATTGGCGGGCGCGGTGCCGGGCGGCACCGGCACGCCGGGAATCACCCGCACCGTGCCGGTCGCCGCCGGCGCGGGTTGAGCGGAAGGCGATGTCGCGGGCGGCGAGCCAGCAGGCGCCGGTCTGTCTACCGTCGGCGCGTCCGATTTGGCCGCGGCCGGCGCATTGGCGGCAGGCGCCGGGGGCGCGGGCGGAAGCGGAGCGGAGGCGGGCGGCGTCGCCGCCTGTTCGGGCGGCAGCGGCTTCACCGGCGGCAGCACGGGCGGGGGCGGCGGGTTCTTCCGGCCGACCGCGGGGGCCGGGCTGAGCGGACGCATGGCGACGATGCGGCCGCTGAAACGATCGATCCGCACCCGCTGGCGGATGCCGGCGGGGTCGGTGGCCTCCACCACGTAATCATTGCCCTCGACGCGTGCACGGCCAACCGCCGTCATGCCCATGGATTGCAGCATCGGCCGCACATCCTCGCGCGGCATGGACGGCGCTTCGCGATAAACCCTTGGCGGAGGAGGATAATAAGCGCCGGGCGGCGGACCGTAATAGCGCTCCACATAGCGCGGCGGCCCGTAATAATAGGGCCGCTCGTAATATTGCGCCTGTGCGGGCTCCGCGCCGACCCACCCTAGCGCCATCGCGAGGGGCGCAAGCAGCCGCACCGCGCCGCGCGCTTGAGGATCGTGTCCCATCGGGTGGTGTAACTGAGCCGTTTTCCATCGGGTCGCGCCGATATGGTCGGCGTACTCAGGCCACCATGTTGGGCAGCCCGGGGACGGTGGCATCATCGCCGATGGCGGCGATG
>NZ_JAZDRM010000054.1:0-17777 GCF_047501495.1 Ancylobacter sp. G4_0304
GGCAAAGCCACCCAAACCCACCAGGGAGAAGCCACGAAACTTGACCGCCACCTGACCGCCGACCACCATCAGCCCGGGTCAATTCTCAGTGGAAATCCAGGGTCAGTTCTTCGCGGAAATCAACAGCCTCCGCATGGAACGCGCGATCCGGCACGCTTCGGCCGCGACAGCGATGAGGTGCCGACGCTGCGGGTGGTCGGACAATATGAGGGTGGCGTTATCGTCAGCGGCATGAAGATGCTGGCGACGGGCGCCGCCTTTGCCCACGAACTTTGGATCGGCAATATCCTGCCTCTGCCGCCCGACCAGAAGGCGGCTTCGATCACCTGTGCCCTGCCGGTGCACGCGCCGGAGCTCAGCCTGTGGTCACGCAAGGCCTATGCGACGCAAAGATAAAGCAGTTCTGAAATCGATAATTACGCTGATTTTTGTTATTCGCGGCCAGGCTGGGCGAAAAATCGACGGTCGTTAGGGGGCGGCCAATTAACGAGCTCCTCACAGGTAATGTCGAACAGACTTGGGAAATGAGATCGGCAGAGCGTTTCCGATCAAGGACGAATTCTACTCGCGATACATAGAGATGTGGTATGTCAATACATAGTAATGGTCAAACATTATTATCTTAGTATTATAATAGACAAATATCATGCGCAAATAAAAGGGTCACGAAAATGAAATTGCATACACAAGGCTGGCAGGCACGCATTGATCGTGTTGATGCAGCACTAGGTAGGATATGCTCAACGCTCGTTATAAAAAATGCTAAGATCGTGAATGTTTTCACGAAGGAAATCTTGGACGGTGGCGTGGCAATCTACGACGATAGGATCGTCGGAGTGGGAGATTTGCCTCCAGGAGCCATCGGAGGCGACACCAAAGTAGTGGATGCGGGCGGAAAGTTCCTGCTCCCTGGCTTTATTGATCCCCATTTTCACGTCGGCGATACTTCATTGCCTATCGGTGCGCTTGCGGCAGCACTGATAGAACGTGGAACGACAGGGCTGGCCACCGACATGTGCGAGATGCACGGCATTGGCGGTGTCCAAGCGGTACGATGGGCAATCGATACCGCGAAAGAAGCAGGCCTACGAATCTTGTTTATGATTCCGCTGCATTCGCTAGGAACAGAGAAATTTGGTAGCTTCGCCCATATTCCGACGGTCGATGAATACTTGGAAATGGCCGATTGGTCCGAAACCGTTGCCGTGAATGAGCCTCCGCCGAACGTTGTTCTAGCGCGCCATGAAGGCGTCCATCGCGTCTTGGACCGCGTTCTCTCCGATCGCAAGAGATTTGAAGGCCATGCTCCGAATCTAACAGGCGTTAATCTGCAGGCATACATTGCCGCCGGATCCTCGTCTGACCATGAATGTGTTGATGCGGACGAGGCTATGGAGAAGCTGCGTCTTGGTTATCGCATTCTAATGCGGGAGTGTTCAGTATCCAGTGATCTCCGAAAACTTGTAAGAATTGTAGTCGAGCGACCTGAGACATCTCGCTTCTTCATGGTCTGCACCGATGATATGCAGAGCAAGGAATTTCTAAGAGACGGGCACATCGATCATAAGCTTCGTATGGTGATGGCAGCTGGCGTCGATCCGATCACTGCGGTGCAGATGGCAACTATCAATGTTGCCGAGTATTTCGGGTTAGCCGATGATCTAGGGTCTATTTCGCCAGGAAAGATTGCCGATTTTATTATTTGCCAATCGATTGAGGATCTTCGCGATTTGACCGTGTTTTCTGCGGGTCGGATGGTTGCTGAAACTGGCCGATATCTTGGACATATTCCGGATAAGGTTGAAGTACCCGAGTTTCTCAAGTCCCGAATGAACATCGGTCGTGAGATAATTGCGGCTGATTTCCGCATTCCTGCCCCTATCGAGAATGGCCGCGTTCGCGTGCGCGTCATGGGTATTATAGACGGCACACTCATTTCCGATGCTCTAGAGGCCGATCTAGAGGTTCGAGAGGGAGAAATCCTCGCGCAGCCGGAAAACGACATCCTCAAAATAGCGATCATCGACCGTCACAACGCGAGCGGTGCGCTGTTCTGCGGATTCGTCAGCGGATTTGGCCTAAAAAGCGGGGCGCTGGCCACGACGTTCTTCTGGCAGCATTTCTCGCTTATGATCGTTGGAGCCTCGGATTTAGAAATGAAAACGGCAGTCGAAGAAATGGAAAAACTCGGCGGAGGCATGTTAGCCGTGCGCGGATCTGATTTGCTTCACGCAACCCCTTTTCAAATTGGAGGAATTCTGGGTGTTAAGTCTCTGGACGGGATGGCTGGCGAGTTGGCGGGTTTCGAGAAGGCGTGCACGATACTCGGATCGACGCTTACGGATCCCTTCCTTAGCCTTGCATTTGCGTCGATCCCCCACATTCCGAGCTATGGGATAACTGATATGGGTTGGTACGATACTCGTGCGGAAGAATTCGTCGACATCGTCATAGACGTCCTGGAGACATCTACATAAGTCGACAGTAGCTGCAACAAGAATGACTCCGACGGCCTGACGCCGCCGGAGTATAGGGTAAAGCGCGCTTGGTCGAAATTTATGGTGGCTGTGTATGCTCAGTGGGTACAGGGGTTTGAGTAGCAACGGAACAGAAAACCTACACAAGGGTTTGCGAAGCGCTCATCCGTATGGCTCCAGCGCTTGCGGTTCGCGCCATCGATGTCCGCAAGCTCGGCAAGCCGCCAGCGTCGGGCGGGATCGGCATGAAGGGCGCCGATGGCTTTCGCCATCCGCGGATCGGAAAGCGCGCCCAGCCAGCCGGAGGGCCGGTCCTTTTCCGAGGCGAGCCAGAGCCGCAGAACCTGGAGCAGCATGATCTGCTCAAGATGTTCGGCCATGAGCGTGCCGCCCGGTGGTCGGTCTTTCAATTCCGCCGCAAGCTGCTCAAGCGCGAACCGCAGCACCGCAGCCTGGTTCGAGGCACGCACATGGACGATAGCCGGCAACGCGCCAAGCAGCATATCGGCGTGGTCGCCCGCGAACGAAAATCGACCGCCTATCAGAAAGAAATCACCGCCGCCGTTGCAGGTCGCAATGCCGTCTACCGCTGCGTCATAGATGGTCGGAGACTCGATCGCCGGCAGCGCGAGGTCAGTCGCAAAGACGAAAGGGCGTCCACGGGTCAGCAGGAAGCAATCTCCGGCGTCGATCCTTTGTGGCTAGGCTTCGCCTTCGACCGCGACCCAGCAGGCTCCGCGCATGACCGCGTTGAACTTGATGCCCTCATGCGGTGGGAAACGGATCGCCCAGTCGGCACCCGCATCGAGGCCGGCGCTGATCGCGCTTCTTGGCTTCAACAGCGAGAGGATTTCAGACAAAGGGTCCAAGATGGAAATTCCGAACGATCGAGAATGAATGACGCATCATATCGCATGGATCATGCGATTTCCATCGATCATCATGTCGGGGCGACAAGTCGAATGTCCCGGAGAAGCATCATGATCGATCAGCAGAAGCCACTCGGCTCCGGGTTCACCGCCGCCTATCGGGCCGGCGGCGCATCGGGCGTCGCCAGCACCGGCGCATCCAAGGTCGGTTCCGCCATCGCCAGTCCGTTCAAGCGTGCCGCCGCGTCCATGAAGGACAGTTTTCAGGCCGGGGAGCGGTCCGTCAGCGGCGAGGCCGCGCCGGATGGAGCCGCCGATGCTCAGTCCGGTTCTTCGCCCGCCTCGAATGCTGACGGCCCGCCCGCATGGGCCAAGCGCATGAAGCGCGGCCAGCAGGCTTCCCACGGCATTCAGGTCGCCGCCCATGCCGTCAAATCCGGCGACAGCCATGGCGGCGGCTCTTCCGTCAACCTCTCCGAAAGCGACCGCTGATGTTCAAACGACCCTCCACCCATTACGGCAAGACGCCGAAGCCCGAGACCCCGTATCTCCGCTCCTCCCCAGGAGAAAGCCATTCGAACAGCCGTCGCCTGGCTGGTCAGGAAAATGTTGATCTCGCGCGCGTATCGATCGTTGAGCTTCGACGCCGCAGCCAGAACGGGGTCAGAACAAGAGCAGTGCGAAATCGTACGCTAAGGGCGAACGGAACATGAACCATGTCGGATCTCGGGGGCTCCAATCTCTGTGGATTGGCACCGTCTGGCACCGGTTTTGGTTCCTTCGTACGTCCGACTCGACAACGCTCCCGTCAGATAGTCCTCGGGAGTAGGGCAATGGCAAAACGGACGCTTCTCAAAGTTCATGATCGACAGACGCTTTTCAATATACCAGCCGACGAGGATAGCCTGATCCGGCACTATTCGTTGTCTTCGGCAGATCGTCTGGAGATTGAATTGCGGAGGCGTGAGCATAATCGGCTTGGTTTCGCCGTTCAGCTATGTCTGATGCGATACCCTGGCCGGGTGCTGGGGGCGGAAGAGGTTCCGCCCCGCGCCATGCTTCGATATGTTGCTGACCAAATCGGCGCTGATCCAGAAGCATTTGCGCTCTATGCACGCCGTGAAGAAACCCGTCGTGATCACACGGCGCGCCTCATGGCGTATCTGGATACGAGAAGCGCGACGGCACAAGATCGTCGAGCCGCGCTATTGGCTGCAATTCAGGCGGCGGCAATGTCCGACGACGGTGCTGAGATAGCCGGTTCCATTGTTACCGCATTGCGTGAACGTGGATCTCTTCTGCCAGCGATCGATACAATCGAACGCATCGGCCTTGCCGGCCGTGCTATAGCCCGCCGTCGGGCGGAAAGAACGCTGATCGAAGACGTACCGCTCGATACACTCCAATCATTGGACAGGCTGTTGGAGGTTGATCTGTCGATCGGTCAGACGCGCTTTCATTGGCTGCGCTCGGCGCCAGAAGCGCCGGGTGCGTCGAACCTGGTTGGCCTGACCGAACGAATTGCCTTGCTGCGGGCGCTGGAAATCGATCCGAAACTGCAGATGCGCATATCGTCCGGACGGTGGAACCAGATGATCCGAGAGGGGAACGCTACGCCGGCATGGCTGGCCAACGATTTCAATGCCAGTCGCCGTCACGCTCTGATCGTGGCGCAGGTCATCAAGCTCGGCCAGAAGCTAACCGACGATGCTGTCGCGATGTTCATTAAACTGATGGGTCGACAGTTCTCGCAAGCCAATAACCGCAAGAAACAGCGACACATGGACTGCAGGCTGGACACCGCCAAGGCGCTGCGTATGTTCCTCGACACCATTACCGCTCTGCAGTCTGCGAACGACTATGGCCGGAACGCATTGGAGGTTCTCGATCAGGAAGTCGGATGGCACCGGTTGCTGCGTATGAAGCCTGAACTTGAGTCGATGGTCGAGGACAACGAGGCGTCGCCTTTGGCCCTGGCGGCCGAGCAATATGGGACCGTCAACAAATATGCCGGTGCGTTCCTACAGGCCTTCTCGTTCCAATCCGCGCGGCGACACGATCCGCTTCTCGCAGCAATTTCGCTGCTGAAACGCCTGCATGCCGAGAGCCGTCGGACACTCCCGGATCGCGTCCCGGTCACCCACCTCAGCCAAGCTGATCGTCGGCTCATCTTCGAACGAGGAAGGCCTGATCGCCGTCTCTACGAGATTGCGACGCTCGCGGCCTTGCGAGACCGGCTGCGATCTGCAGACATTTGGGTCGATGGCAGCCGATCCTTCCGTCCGATCGATGAACATCTCATGCCGCGGTCAACATTCACCACCATGAAGGATGAGGGTCGCCTTGGACTGGGCGTTCAGGGTGATGGCGTGGCTTGGCTCACCGAAGCGCGTCAGATGCTCGACTTCAACCTGAAGCACCTGGCGCACAGGGCACGGTCGGGAAGGCTCGAGGGTGTTCGTCTTGAAGCCGGGACCTTGATCGTCACGCCAACCGCCGGCGAGGTCCCTGCCGCTGCCGAAGAACTCAATGCCGAGATCAGCGACATGTATCCGATGGTCGACGTGCCCGACCTGTTAAAGGAAGTGCATGATTGGACTGGCTTCGCCGATCACTTCACGCATGTCCGTACGGGTGACGCTCCGAGGGACGTGTCGGCCATGCTGGCCGGCGTGCTGGCGGATGCAACCAATCTCGGCCCGAAGCGAATGGCCAACGCATCCAAAGGAATCAGCGCCCATCAGATCGGCTGGATGCGCACATTCCACGCCCGGTCGGAGACATATCGCGCAGCGCAAGCATGTATCACCGATGCACACACCCGGCATCCGCATTCTCGACTTTGGGGCAACGGAACAACCTCATCGTCCGATGGCCAATTCTTCCGCGCGAGCGACCGAGCCGCAAAGCGCGGCGACATCAATTTGCATTACGGCAGCGAGCCGGGTTCCAAATTCTACAGCCATCTGTCAGATCAGTATGGCTACTTCAGCATCCTTCCCATCAGCCCAACCGAAAGCGAGGCCGCCTATGTGCTCGATGGGCTGTTCGATCAGGACACGATCCTCGATATCCAGGAACACTTCACCGATACGGGCGGTGCAAGCGACCATGTCTTCGGACTGTTCGCCCTAATCGGCAAACGCTTTGCGCCTCGGCTGCGCAACCTCAAGGACCGGAAATTCCACACATTCGAGAAAGGCGATGCATACTCGGCGCTGTCGAACCACATCGGGGCACCTATCGACGCCACTCTGATTCTCGACCATTGGGACGATCTGCTCCATCTGGCAGCGTCGATCACGACGCGCGCCGTGGTGCCGTCCACGATCCTGAAGAAGCTGTCAGTATCCTCGAAGGGAAGCCAGCTCGCAAAGGCGCTGCGGGAACTTGGCCGGATCGAGCGATCGCTGTTCATGATCGAATGGTATTTGAGTCCAGCGCTGCGCCGGCGCTGCCAGGCCGGCCTCAACAAGGGCGAGGCAGCGCATAAGCTGAAGCGCGCCGTCTTCTTCCACGAGCGCGGAGAGATCCGGGACCGATCGTTCGAAAGCCAAGCCTTCCGCGCGTCCGGCCTCAACCTCGTCGTCAGCGCGATCGTACACTGGAATACGGTCTATATCGAACGAGCCGTCTCCCACTTGCGCAGCGTGCGTCGCGAGATTCCGGATCATCTGCTCAAGCACATCTCCCCGCTGAGCTGGGAGCATATCAATCTGACAGGCATCTACACCTGGGATAGCGAGCAGCATCTACTGGAGGGTTTCCGGTCGCTGAGGCTCTCGGCTGGACTACGGCGAGCCGCATGAGTTCTCATTTTGTTCGACCTTAGCGTACGATTTCGCACTGCTCTTGTTCCGACCCCTTCACCGTGCGTTTGTGCTTGCGCGACTTGCCGCTCTCCACCCGCAGCATCGCCGCGAGCTTGTCGGCATAGGGATCGAGCTTGCTCGGCCGGTCTGGAACGTGAAACCGGGGTTCGACGCTGTCCGCTCGCAGGTACTTACGCACGGTGTTCCGTGAGAGGCCGGTGCGGCGGGATATCTCCCGGATCGAGCTACGATCCCGATAATGCCAGCGTCGGATGACGCTCAATAACTCCATGTAGATCACTCCGCTGTCCCCCGCGATGCCGCGTGAGACGTGGTGAAAACATGGGTCAGTTCTCGATGGAAAAATCCGCTCCTGCCGGGTCAGATCTCAGTGGAAATCAACAAAAAATCGTTCTCCAGCGCAAGCTGCCCGATCTTGGCGTGAAGGTCCTTCAGGTCGACGGCCGGAGCGGCGTCCGTCTTGGCCTCGCCCCCGAACACCCCGGCGGCTCCTTCCAGAAGATGATCCTTCCACTGCTTGATCTGGTTCGGGTGGACGTCAAACTGCTGCGCCAGCTCGGTCAGCGTCTTCTCGCCCTTCACCGCCGCAAGCGCCACCTTCGCCTTGAAGGCAGGCGTGTGGTTCCGCCTCGCTCGTCTCGCCATGGTCTCTCCTGCTCTCGGCCAGCATAGGCCGCGTTCAGGCGAAAACCCACCTATCGGCGCTGTTCAGATTTCCCGAGCCACTTCTGAAGGCCGAGACTGTGCCCGCTCTAGTGCAATATCACAAGAGTCGAGAAGGCCGCGAATAAGACGCGTTAATAATCGCATCTCGCGCACGCCCAGTGTCTCGAATAGCACGTCGTTTACGCATACCTGTACAGAGGCGACATCGCGCAGGGCTTCCCATGCTTTTTCGGTGAGATACAGATTGACCCGGCGGCGATCCGCGAGGTCGGCGCGCTTTTCCAGCATGCCGACCTCCTCCAGTCGCCGCGTTTCTGTAACGATAAAGGGCACGCTAACTCGTAGGCGCTCGGCGAGATCGCTGACCGTCATTTGGTCGTCGGCCTGCGCGAGGCTCATGATAATGTTGTATTGCGGCGGCGTCAGGTGCATGGCGCGCGCGACAGCGGCGCGGATTTCCTGCAGGCGGCCGGAGAAGTCAACAAGTTCGCTCACCATCTGCCGGAACTCGTTGTCGCCGTTGTCTTGCAACAACGCGGGGCGCGATGTCGTCAGCGGCCGGTGCTGGCCCGTGGGTTTGTCCATTTCTTACTCACAATCTGCTCGGTTTTGCGGCAAGCGCCTTGATTGGCGCGGTCTCACAAGGTCAGGAAAGCCCCCGCCGATGCTGAAATTTACAGCATCGTGACCTAATTGACAAAGCTAAGTTACTTAGCTTTATTGATGCCAGCAGGGAGTGACCATGATGGTGCATAAAACAGCCGAAAGCCATTTGCGCAGCCTCGACGATGGTCGGCGCATCTATATCGACGGGGCCTGCGTCGAAAAGGTCGCCAGCCACCCCGCGTTCCGCAACGCCGCGCAGTCCGTCGCTGGCCTGTATGATTTCCAGTCCCGGCCCGACCAGCGTGAGGCGATGACCTTCGAGACGGAGACTGGGCATCGGGTAAGTCGCGCCTGGCAGCTGCCGACGAGCTATGAGGAACTCGTCGCGCGGCGCGAGGCGCTGGTGCGCTGGGCGGAGCTGCATAATGGCTTCATGGGCCGCTCGCCCGATCACGTTGCCTCCACCCTCAGCGCCATGCAGATGGGCCTCGACGTCTATGAGGCCCATCCCGGCGGCCGGCCCGGCGTCGTCTCGGACTATTACCGCTACGCCCGCGACAACGACCTCTACGTCTCCTACGTCATCATCGACCCGCAGGGCGACCGCTCCAAGGCCACCGGCGCCGCGGGCAATGCGGACCTCGCCGTCGCCATTGTCGACGAGGACGCGGAGGGCATCACGGTACGCGGTTCGAAGATGCTAGGAACCGGCGCGGTGCTTTCCAACGAGGTGCTTGTCACCACGCTGCGCCCCCTTAAGCAGGACGAGAGTCGCTACGCTTTCACCGCGGCAGTCCCAATCAACCTGCCTGGCTTGACGTTGCTCTCGCGCCGATCCTATGAGGGTTCGGCAGGTTCGGTGTTCGACTATCCCCTATCTAGCCGGTTCGACGAGAACGACGCGCTTCTCGTCTTCGACGATGTTAAGATCCCTTGGGAGCGCGTCTTCGTCGACCGAGACCCTGCCTGCCAGCTCGCGCAGTGGCATGACACGCCCGCGCATGCCTACCAGAACTACCAGGCCGAGATACGCCTGCTGGTGAAGCTGCGATTTCTGGTGGGTCTCGCCCGCAAAATCACCGAGACGATCGGTACATCGCATTTTCCGCAGGTGCGCGAAACGTTGGGCGAACTCGCCGGCCATGTCGGCATGATCGAAGCGTTCGTTTACGGGATGGAGGCGAAGGGTCGTCATCGCGGTGCGTATTTCGTGCCCGATTCAGGGCTGATTTACGCCGCACAGATTCAGTCCCAACTGCTTTACCCGAAGATAATCCACTTCCTGCGCGAGCTGTCCGGCGGAGGTGTGCTGATGCTGCCCTCCTGCGTGGAGGATTTCGAGCATCCAGAGATCGCCCCGCTGATCGCGCGCACGCAATTTTCGCCGAGCCTTTCCTCGGCCGAGCGGGTGAAGTTGTTCAAGCTGGCCTGGGACGCGGTTGGATCGGAATTCGCATCGCGCCATGCACAATACGAGATTTTCTATTCCGGCCCGCGCACCGTCACCACCGGCATGGCTTTTCGCACCTTCGACTGGTCGCAGGCGACCGGCGCGGTGGACCGTCTGCTGGCTAGCTATCCGACGCCGGAACTCGCCGGCGCGCGCTCTTCCAATGCCCCCGCCGTCTCCGCGGCCGAGTGACTATCGAGGATGTCATGGACGACCTGATTATCGAAGGCTTTACCGTCGCGCCCGGCCAGCGCCTTAAGGCGAGAGTGCCCGCGCTCGAACTCGCGGACGGAACGGTCGTCGAGCTGCCACTGATCCTGATCAACGGCACGAAGCCCGGCCCGCGTATCTATATCGGCGCGGGCATTCACGGCGACGAGGTCAACGGCATCGCCCTCGTGACAGCAGCCCTTGAGCAAGTTGATCCGGCGGGGCTATCTGGCAGCATCGTGTGCGTGCCGGTGCAGCAGCCGCTCGCTCTGCAGGCCGACCACCGCCTGCCGCTCGCGCAGTTCCTGAAGTCCCCGCTTGATCAGGTGCCGGCCGACGCCTGGACCTGCTTCCCGGGCGACGCGCAAGGGAATATCGCGCAGGTGATGGCAGCCACGCTCTTCCGCATGATCACGAAATGCGATGTCGCGCTCGACGTCCATACCCCCACGCGGGGCGGAAAATACGTTCCCATCGCTATCCTGCCCCACCATGCCATGGGCGAACATGCCAAGCGTGCTGAGGAGATGGCGCATCTTCTGGGTACCGGTTGGATCGTGCGTAGCGAGCGCGGCATGTATATCAGCGACGGTATTCTGTGCGTCGAGGCGACCCGCGCGGGCGTGCCATGCTTCACCTTCGAGATTGGCGAGGGCGGGCGGCTTGACATGGATTTCGTCGAGACCGGGACCCAATGCGTGCTGAATCTGCTCAAGGGGCTCGGCATGATCGAGGGCGCACGGCTCGAGCCGGAAGTGACCCATGTCATGAGTGACTTCGCCGGCATCCGTGCGACCCACGGCGGCATCCTCGTGACGTTGGTGCCGCTCGGCGCGCGTGTGACGAAGGGCGACCTGCTGTGCCGGATCCTCGACGTCTATGGCGAGACGGTTGAGGAGGTAACCGCTCCGGTGGACGGCTTGTTCGTGCGAGCCACTACTCTTGGAACGGTGTCGCGCGGTGAACGCGTGGCCACGTTGGGTGTGCTGTAAGGCTGAATGATGCATCCCAATCAGTCGCCTGCAAAGCAAGCGACTGATTGGGGAGACGGCTGCCCTGGCGGATAGTTTAGATCCCAAATTCCACGCTCAAACATGGCACGAAGATTGCTGTCTTTCGTGATCTGCAAGTCATATTGCGTGAAAGGTAAGTGTTTTTCAGGTCCGGCTCGGCCATCAGCGCCGTGTCCGCATTAAGGAGCCCAAGATGAGCGTTCGCCTAAGCCTCACCCTCGCCGCCGCGCTCGTCGCGAGCGCCCTGACCGCCGGAAGCGCGAATGCTCAGGTCCCGGCCTGTGAGCCGGATCAGATTGCCACCAAGTATCCTTCGCTGGCAGGAAAGAAGATAAAGGTTGGAGCTGATCCGCAAACCCCGCCTTACGTTATGCGTGACGGCGTAGATATGAATAAGCTCATCGGGATCGACGTCGATCTCGCTGATGCCGTGTTCAAATGCATCGGGATCGACCATGAATTCGTGCTTGCCGGATGGTCAGGCCTGTTGCCCGCGGTCAATTCCGGTCAGATCGACGTCATGTGGGACAATCTCTACTACAAGCCGGACCGCGCCAAGACGATTGACTACGTGATCTATATGGGCGCCGGTACCGGCGCGCTCGTGCCGAGCGGCAATCCGGGGAAGGTCGAAGGTCTCGCTGATTTCTGCGGCAAAACGGTCGCCTACGGAATTGGCTCGATCGAGGAGGTCGCCGTCGCCAAGCAGAAGGAGACCTGCGCGGCAGAGGGTAAGGCGGCTGTGACGACAATGCCGTTCCAGGATCTTGCGGCGGGTCTGCGTCTCCTCGAGAGCAGCCGCACCGACGTTCTGCTGTGGGATCTTGGCTATGCCGACTACATGGCGCAGGCCAATCCAACAAAGCTTTCGCGGGCGTTCGGTATCATCTCAGGCTTCCAGAACGGTGTCGGGATCAAGAAGGGCAATGACGAACTAGTCAAGGCCATCTTCGAGGGGTTGAGCGCTGTGCAGGCCGCCGGCGGACAGAAGGCAATCTTCGCCAAGTACAGTCAGGACGAGGGCCTGATCTCGCCGGCCGAAATCCGCACCAAGTGATCGGCGCTGAAGGCCGGATGTCGGGGATGTTCCCGGCATCCCCTTGCGCACGCCTCTAATGCGAATCGCACGCCCTAGAACTGCAAGAGACAAAAGCACCATGACGCGATTTTCCCTCTATTGGGCGTCGGCGCTCTTTCTCCCGACCCTCCTTTCCGGCTTTTTCGCAACGGGTGCGGCCGTTGCGCAAACGCAGGGCCTGACAATCCAGGATATGGCCAGCGGGCTTACCGTCCACGATCCCTATGCTGACATGGCGTTCGGGTGGTTCTGGGAGTTTCTCAACTACTGCATGTCGGCCTTCCTGTGGGAGGGCGCGTGGGTCGCAGTGAAGATCACGGCTATTTCCATGGTGATCGGTCTGATGGTGGGTCTCGTGCTGGCGCTGATGCGACTGGCGGCGAACCGGGTGATCAATGGTGTCGCCTGGCTCTACATCTTCTTTACGCGCGGCACGCCGCAACTTCTGCAACTGGTATTCATCTTCAACGCGTTGCCCTTTATCGGCCTGCGCTTCGACAGCTTCACCACCGCTGTGATCGGCTTCGCGCTCAATCAGGCGGCGTTCAGCGCCGAGATCATCCGCGGCGGCATCCTTTCGGTGAACAAGAACCAGTCGGTGGCGGCGAGCTCGCTCGGCATGGGGCCATTTCTCACCCTGCGTCGGATCATTCTGCCGCAGGCGATGCGTGCGATCCTGCCGGGTGTCGGCAACGACACCATCAGCATGCTCAAGTTGACCTCGATCGCCTCGATCGTGTTCGTCAACGAACTGACCTTCCGCTCGCAGCAGATCGTGGGACAGAACAACAAGTTCTTCACGGTCTTCGCGGCGACCTCGGTGATCTATCTCATTCTTGTCAGCGTCATTTCCCTGGCGCAGGCGTGGGCCGAGCGGCGCTTCGACCTGGAAAAGGACACCCGCGACGAGAACGCGATGAACCGACTGCTCGGATTCCGTCTGGGTGGTGGTGAAAAGGCTGAGACACCACCGGTAGCCGCCCCGGTCCCCGCTTCCGAAGATGCGCCGGACGAAGCCGCTGCCCTCGCGGCCGCCTCCACCGACGATCTGTTCCGCACCCTCGTCAACGCGGAAGCGGACCCCGTGCTTCGTGGCGAGCCTCTCGTCGTCTGTCACAACGTGCAGAAGGAGTACGGGAACAATAAAGTTCTTTGCGGCGTCGACATGACGGTGAAGCGCGGCGAGGTGGTGGTGCTGCTGGGGCCGAGCGGTTCGGGCAAGAGCACCTTCCTGCGAACGATCAACCATCTGGAGCCTGTGGACTGGGGCACGATCACGGTTGGCGGCGCCTATGTCGGCTACGAGGCCGCTCCCGGCGGCCAGCCGCGTCCAACCGGGCGCCTCGCCCGCGCGCGCGCCCGGGCGCGCCTGTCGATGGTGTTCCAGCACTTCAACCTGTTCAACCACCTGACGGCGTTGGAGAACGTCATGGAGGCGCCGGTACGCGTATTCGGTGTGCCGCCCGCGCAGGCTCGCGACACCGCGCAGCGCCTGCTCGCCGCTGTCGGCCTGCAGAACCACGTCAACCACCTGCCGCACCGCCTTTCCGGCGGCCAGCAGCAGCGCGTGGCGATCGCCCGCGCGCTTGCCATCTCCCCGCGCGTGATGCTGTTCGATGAGCCGACCTCTGCGCTCGACCCGGAACTCGTCGGCGAGGTGCTGAGCGTTATGCGCAAGCTCGCGGACGCCGGCATGACAATGATCGTCGTTACCCACGAGATCCGCTTCGCCCGAGAGGTCGCAGACCGAGTCGTCTTCATGGATGGCGGCGTTGTGGTCGAGGAGGGCACGCCCGCGGAGGTGATCGATAATCCCCGTCAGGAGCGCACAAAGCGCTTTCTGCGCGCTGTCAGTCACGGGTGAGCGGGCGTGTCAGAAGGTGGTCGGGGTGTTGATCCAGATGACTCGGCAGTTCTCGTCACCGAGAGCGCGATAGCTGTGGACGCGGTCGGATTGGAAGAAGAAGCTGTAGCCGGCCGAAACGCGGTGATGCTCGCCCTCGACAATCAGTTCGAGCGTCCCCGACAGGATGTACCCGACCTCTTCGCCCGCGTGCTGGAAGGGGCCGCAGATCTGCCCGCTGGTGGGTATCTCCAGCAGCAGCCCCTCAAGCGAGCGCTGCTCGGAGAAGGGAACGAGGATCTCTGCGGTGCTGCCGTCGCCCTCCTCCGCGGCGCGGGTGTAGCGCGGCCGGTCCTGCGGCGAATAGATCGTGCAGACCGGCTCTTCATTCGAGTCGATCAGCGCCGCGACACTGACGTTAAGCGCCCTGGAGAGCCTGTGAAGCGTGCCGAGCGAAGGCACGACGAGCGAGTTTTCTACGCGCGAGAGCAGGCTCTCCGAGCAGCCGGCAGCGCTTGCCAAATCTTTCAATCGCAGCCGGTGCACGCGCCGCAGATAGCGCACGCGCGGCCCGACCGCGAGAAGGCTCTCATCCAGATTTTTCGCTTCGGAATTGAACATCAGCGACTCTTAAGAGGTTTTAGAATCTATCTAGCAGAAGACGATTCAGTTGTGCACTACGCAACGGGATCTCTCCAATGTGCGCACCGAATAATGAACTTGCGTTAATGCAAGTCACTTTCATAAAGCAGCCACCACAGTGAGAAGCCGACAGATGCGCATGTCGAATCGACGTAAGAGAGACCTTCACCGACTTTATGGTCGACGAGCTGAGGAAGGCGGCGACCATGTTAAAGCCGCCCAACACCTATCCCGATCCGATCGGAGGCATTCTTGGCGCCATCGAGCTCGCCGCGAAGGCGATGCCAGCGGGCATTGCGGAACTGCAGGGCGAGACAAAGATCCTGTTACACGCGACCAATGCCGATATGCAGTCCTATGACAGTGTCGAGATAGACGGGATGCTGCACGCCATGATTCAAGGCCCGCGAGATCTTCAACGACAGCGAGGCCGCGGGCGAGCATCGCGGTGCTCCGGGCACGAAAACCGCGTCCCGCCCGATCCACTGCGACTTCGAACTTGCCTTCAGCTCGGGCGGCACGGTGGATCCTTCGCTCAGCCACCGCGGCGGCGGCGATGGGGCCCCCGCCCTGCATTATTTCGAATCCCATGACGGCAAGATGACCGAGCTTTCTACCTCCGAACATGTCCTCGTCCGCCGCGGCCAGCGTGTGATGGGTCTGACAAATGGAGGCGGCGGCCATGGCCCGGCGAGCGCACACGACCCTACGCGCGTCGCGGCCGACATCGCCGAGAACGGGATCAGCCGCAAGCGCGCGCGCGACGTCTACCGCGGCGCGTTGAGCGACGCTAAAGGCATGGAAGAGGCGGCTACCGCCGCGCTCCGGGAGGCAGTGACGTGATGAAGAGAGTGACGCGCGAAGCGGTAACGGCGGCAGCCGCAGCGGATGCAGACTGGCTAATGGAGGCATCGAAGCGCCTCATCGCCTGCCCTAGTGGGACGCCCCCGGGCGACACACGGGCTATGGCGGAAGAGATCGCCGCCCTCGTCGCGGATATCCCTCATATCACCGTCGAGCGCCATCCGGGCGCCGAGCATGTGATGAATCTCGTCCTGCGCCTGCAAGGCGAGCGCTCCGGACCACGCCTCATCCTCAACGGGCACATGGACACATTCCCGCTCGGCAACCCCGCCGCGTGGACCGCTGATCCAGCTGGCGAGGTTCGCGAAGGCCGGCTGTACGGCCTTGGCTCGTCCGACATGAAGTGCGGTCTCGCGGTCATCCTCTTTGCGCTGCGCCGGCTCGCCGAGCTTCGCGAGCAACTTGCCGGCGAACTGGTAGTGACCCTTGCTGGCGACGAGGAAACGATGGGGGTGCTCGGTTCGAAGCTATTGCTCGACACCGTTCCCCATGCCCGCGGCGACGTGATGATCTGCGCCGATGCCGGCTCGCCGCGTGTGCTGCGCTTCGGCGAAAAGGGCATGATCTGGCTGAACCTGTCGGCCAGAGGCCGATCAGCGCACGCCGCCCACGTTCATCGCGGCGATAGCGCGATTGAGAAAATCGTGGACGCTATCTCTGGGCTGCGTGCCATTCGTGGCCTTTCCGTCGATGCGCCGCAGAAAGTACTCGACGCCATTGAGCGCGCCGGACCGCTGTCAGAGAGCCTCTCGGGCGCCGGCGAGAGCGACGTGCTGCGTATGGTTACGATCACTTTCGGCACGGTGCGGGGAGGTCGGCTGTCCAATCTCGTGGCTGACTACGCGGAGGCTACCGCCGATGTGCGCCTTCCCGTCGGCACCAGCGTCGCGCAGGTAGAGGCGGAAATCCGTCGCATCGCCGCGCTCCACGCTGTCGAGGTGGAGGTCACCCGCCGTTATGAACCGAGCTGGACCGATCCCCATCATCCGGCAATAGCGTTGCTGGCGCGCAACTGCCGCGAGATTCTGGGCCTCGAGCCTGTGGTAAACATGCGTGTCGGTGCTTCAGACGCCCGCCATTACCGCGCAGCTGGCGTACCAACCGTCGTCTGCGGATTAACACCCGTGAACATGGGCGCTCCCGACGAGAACGTGGAAGTCGACGAACTGAAATCTCTTGGCCTTCTCTTCACGCTGACAGCCTTCGATTACCTCTCTACCAGAGTATAGGGAGATCAAACTCGATGGACTGCGTTGCGCACGGAAGGAATAAATTAGATGCGTCAGATTACGGAATCTGACTGGCCTAAAAGAATTCTATTCCACAATTGCCGACAGGTGGGGCTTATTTAGGATGCTCATGAAGCCTTCACTCTGAAATATCTTATCGAAAAGGGAGCGCCTCGGGCAAGAGGCGCTCATTTAGCGTTCACGTACATCAGAAACGCAGCCTAGAGTATAGCAAATGCTTCATTCTCAGCCTTCGAAGGCGGTATCAAGCGATACCTTTATTGCCGCAATGCGTCAGGCAGCATCTCCTGTCTGTGTGGTCACAGCCAGCGTCAATGGGCAGAGGGTCGCGCTGACGATCAGCTCTTTTCAATCGGTGTCGGCGGACCCACCCTTAGTATCGATCTGTATAAATCGGCAGAGCCGGATGCACGAAGCATTGACGGAGGCGAGGGCTTTCTCTGTCGCCATGCTAGCAGCAGATCAGGCGCACGTTGCTGACACCTTCGCGGGGCGGCCCCAGAAGGGCAAAGCATACGACTTCTCTTGCGTCGGCTGGACATGCCGTGGAGAGGGGCGCGAGCCTCTCATGTTGGGAGTGACTGTGGCCGCTGAATGTATCGTCGTCTCGACAGTCGAATTAGGCTCACATTGTCTGTTCGTGGCGGCTGTCCAGGACATTGTGATCAGCGAGAAGCTTCCGCTGCTTTATTGGAACCGTGCCTACTGCGTACCTTCGACAACTAGAATCGACTGAACGGACGATATTTCGTCCCCTGCCGCCAAAGGCGGGCTCGGCCAGTGTGATACCACAGCGTGTTGCCGCGCGAGCTTCCAGTACGGCGCGACAGCGGCTCGCATGCCTCCTATCTGTTGATTTCCACTGAGATCTGACCCGGCAGGAGCGGATTTTTCCATCGAGAACTGACCCATGTTTTCACCACGTCTCACGCGGCATCGCGGGGGACAGCGGAGTGATCTACATGGAGTTATTGAG
>NZ_JAZDRM010000055.1:0-17445 GCF_047501495.1 Ancylobacter sp. G4_0304
GGGGATTGGGGGTGGGATTCGGGTTCGGGATCGGTTCGTTCGCGGTCATGTCGGCCCTCCTGTTCGGTTCGACAACGATCGGCGGGCCGGCTTGTTCACATCGATGGCGCTTTTCACGATGCCGGAACCGGATCGGTGCCGGCGTGTTGCCCCTGACAGCACGCTCCAGTCATGCCTCCCGCACCGCGCCGGAAAGGGTCCGACATGCATCGCGACTATCCTGCTCCTCCGTTCGCCGAGCAGCCCCAGCGGATGCCCGGGCGCACGGCCGCCATGCATCCGCGCCCCGATCATGGCGAGGCGAGCTACAAGGGATTCCGACGCCTTGAAGGGCTGAAGGCGATCGTCACCGGCGCCGACAGCGGCATCGGCCGGGCCGTGGCGCTCGCCTATGCCCGCGAAGGCGCCGACGTGCTGATCTCCTATCTCGACGAGCACGAGGACGCGCGGGAGACCCAAGAACTGGTCGAGAAGGCCGGCCGCACGGCGGTGCTGGTGCCGGGCGATATCCAGGATGCGGCGCACTGCCGGGCGCTGGTGGAGAAGGCGGTCGACGCGTTCGGCGGCATCGACATCCTCGTCAACAACGCCGCCCATCAGGCGACCTTCGCCGAGATCGACGACATCAGCGACGAGGAGTGGGAGCTCACCTTCAAGGTGAACATCCATGCCATGTTCTACCTCACCAAGGCCGCCGTCCCGCACATGAAGCCGGGCGGTGCGATCATCAACACCGCCTCGATCAATTCCGACAAGCCGAACCCCTCGCTGCTGGCCTATGCCACCACCAAGGGCGCGATCCAGAATTTCACCGCCGGGCTGGCGCAGCTCCTCGCCGAGAAGGGTATTCGCGCCAATGCCGTGGCGCCGGGGCCGATCTGGACCCCGCTGATCCCGTCGACCATGCCGGCGGAGAAGGTCGCGCATTTCGGAGAGCAGGTGCCGATGAAGCGCCCCGGCCAGCCGGCCGAGCTCGCCACGGCTTACGTGATGCTGGCCGATCCGCTGTCCAGCTACGTCTCCGGCGCCACCATCGCCGTCACCGGCGGCGGCCCGATGCTGTAGCGCTTCGACACCAGAGCCTCTCCCCGTCCCTCATATCCTTTCAAGGAGATATGCCATGGTCCGCGATCCGCGCACCCTCGACCAGAATCCCGTGGTGATCGACCCCGCCGATGTCGATGCCGTGCTCGACGACACGCCGACCCCGGCCGGCAATCCGCTCAAGCCGGCAATGGATGAGGTGAGCCATCCCACACCCAAGCCGCGGGAAGAGGCCGCACATGCCGCGAAAGCCGTGCGCACCGTGGACGGTTCAGAACACGGTACGCCGCTCAAGCCCGACGATCCGCGACGCTGAGAGCGCTCCCTCAGGACGGCGCGATCGACGGCGCCGGGCCGGCATAGATGGTCTCGGCGGCGCGGGCGAGCGCCAGCGCCGCGTGGAACGGCATAGGACGGCCCACCAGATATCCCTGCGCCTCGGTACAGCCAGCGCGGCGGGCGGCTTCGAGCTGCTGGGCAGTCTCGATGCCTTCCGCGGTCGTGGTCATGCCGAGCCGCAGGGCCAGAGCGGCGATGGCCTCGACGATGGCGGCGCTGTCGGCGCGCACCGTCATGTCTCGCACGAAGGACCGGTCGATCTTGATCTTATCCAGCGGGAACTGGTGCAAATGGCTCAGGCTGGAATAGCCAGTGCCGAAATCGTCGAGCACGATCCGTGCGCCGAGCGCCCTCAACCGGCGCAGCGCGTCGAGGTTGCGCTGGTCATGGGCGAACAGCGCGGTCTCGGTGATCTCCAGTTCCAGCCTGCCGGCCTCGATATGCGCGTCGCGCAGCGCCTCGCCCACGGTGCCCACGATGTTGCCGATGGCGAATTCGATGGGCGACAGGTTAACGGCGACCTTGAGCGAAGGCGGTAGTCGCGCGAGGTCCGCGCAGGCCTGGCGCAGCACCCAGGCATCGATATCCACGATCAGCCGGATTTCCTCCGCCAGCGGAATGAACGCCGCCGGGCTGACCGTGCCGCGCTCGGGATGACGCCAGCGCAGCAGCGCCTCGAAGCCACACAGCCTGCCAGACACCACCTCGTAGATCGGCTGATAATCCAGCTCGAACTGCCTGGCGGCCAGCGCCCGACGCAGATCCGCTTCGAGTTCCATGCGCGCGCGAAGGCGCTCGTCCATTTCCGGATCGAATACGCAGAAGGCGCTGCGGCCCCTGGCCTTGGCCTGATAGAGCGCGAGATCGGCCTGCTTCATCAGGTCATCGGCATCCGCGCTACCCGCCACGGCGATGCCGATGCTGGCGCTGATCGAGATGGTGTGACCGAGCACGCTATAGGGTTCGCTCAGGCTTTCGATGATCCGCGCGCTCAGCAATTCCGCCTGCTGAGGCTGTTCGCTCGCCACGCAGATCACCGCGAACTCATCGCCGCCGAGCCGGGCGACCCGCGCGGAATCTCTGACGCAGGCGTCGAGCCGCTTGGCCACCGCGCGCAGCAGCGCGTCGCCGACCGGATGTCCGAGCGTATCGTTGACGTCCTTGAAGCGGTCGAGATCGAGATAGAGCAAGGCGAGCGGTACGTCGCGCTCGCCGGCGAGCCGGAGCGCCTCCTCGATGCGGTCGCGGAACAGGATGCGGTTGGGCAGTCCCGTCAGGTCGTCATGATGGGCGAGGAAGCGGATCTGCGTTTCGCGCTCGATCAGCGCAGCGTTCTGGCGGCGCGCTTCGCCGGCGGCCTCATTGGCACGGGCATTGGCTTCGGCGAGCTCGGCCAGCGTGGTCTTCAGCGTGGTGATGTCGGTGCGGATCGCCACGATGCCGCCATCGGCGGTGCGGCGCTCCTTCATCAGCACCCAGCGGCCATCGGGGAGCAAGCGCTCGATTGAGCCTTCGGCCTGTCGATGCCAGGCCACTGTCTCTGCGACCACGGAGTCGATATCCCGGCCCGCGCTCATATAAAGCCCGCGCTCTGCCCCATGGCGCACGACCTCTTCGAAGCTGACGCCGGGCGTGATGATGTCGTTGCTGACAGCATACAGATCGCGGTAACGCTGGTTGCAGGTCACCAGCCGGTCATTCTCGTCCCACATGGCGAAGCCGTCGGACATGGCGTCGATCGCATTGACCAGCACGTTCGCGGCGCGCGCGCGCTCGGCGAGCGAGCGTTCACGCTGGGCCAGCGCGACCAGAAGCGCGATGGCGAAGGCGCAGATCAGCAGCGCGCCAATGGCGACCGCCGTCAAGGTCCGGTCGCGATCGCGATACCAGTCGGCCAGCAGGACGCCGAGGTCGGCGGCCATGACGACGCGGATGTCGCCATAAAGCGAGACCCGGCCGACCACGAGCTGCTCGCCCGTCCTGCCCGCGCCCGGCACAAGCTGGGCCTTCCCATTGGGGGGGCTGGTTCCCAGCGGCGACGGCCGCACCTGCCCGGTCAGCACCTCGTCATGCGGCAATGCCGCGATGAGCCGGCCGTCCGGCCGCTCCAGATACATTCTCACATTGGGCTGGATCCCGGTCTCGGCCAACAGCTCCATCAGCGTGCGCAGCGGCACTTCGGCGATCGGGATCACGCCAGGCCAGTCCGGGACGGTGCGGGTGACGTAGATCACCCAGTCGCCGGACACGTGGTTGCGCACCGGGCCGACCAGCCCGGTCGGATCACGGTCCAGCAGGCTGACGTCGATCGGCAGCGCGCGGCCCGCAGCCCGGGCCCGGGCGGAGGCCAGAATGGTGCCGTTAGTATCGACCAGCAGCAGGTCACGATAGGCCAACGTCTGGAAATTGAGTCCCCGCAGCAACTGGCTGGCCACCGCCGCGGATCGTGGCGAGGCATTAGCCGCCGCGAACAGGGTCGGCAGGCTGGCCAGCGCGCCGTGAACCTGCAGGAGCTGGCGGTTCAACGCGTTTTCCACCGCCTGCGCCGAGCGTTGGAGCGAGGCTTGCGCCGCCAGCAGCGCTGCGCGCTCCCCGCGCTCGACCAGCATGGCCGCGCCGGCGAAGAGCGCCAGCAGGATGACGGCGGTTCCCGCAACGATGGAAAGCTTCAGACGGTGCCAGATCATCGATCGTCATC
The DNA here is from genome assembly GCF_047501495.1 of Ancylobacter sp. G4_0304. NCBI lineage: Bacteria > Pseudomonadati > Pseudomonadota > Alphaproteobacteria > Hyphomicrobiales > Xanthobacteraceae > Ancylobacter > Ancylobacter sp. G4_0304. The sequence goes on from NZ_JAZDRM010000055.1 coordinate 4,082, forward strand.
GCCTGTCTTTGCCACGCCTCACTCCCCCCCGACGGTGATGCCATGGGCGGGGGCGAGATAGACATTCCACGCGACCTTGCAGGTTTCCCCGCAGCGCTCGATCCAGCGCGGCAGCACGACCTCCCGGATCAGGCGGCTGCGGCGCGCCTCGTCGGCGGCCGAACTGACCAGCGTCATGTGGCCGGCGGCCGGACCGTTGCAGCTCGCCTCGCCCACATTGCAGGCTAGCCCACGCTTGGTGTCGGCCTCCGACTGCATCCAAATGCGCGCCTCCAGATCGCGCACCCCTTCGCGGATGATGTGCTGCACGTCCGGCGCCAGCGTGTTCCAGTACGCCAGATTGACGCCGAAGAACGACAGGCCCCAGCTCAGGGCCATGGCATGGACATGGGTGGTCACGCCCGGCAGGCCGATCTCGAAGCCGCTCAGCGTGCCGGTGATGGCGCAGTCGGCGACGTTGGTCTTGAGGGCCTCCACCATCTCGGCGAAGGGCACGATGACCGGTATGGCGCCAAGCGCCGCCATCAGTTCGGACTGGCTGACCGAGGAGGTGCGTATCCGGCGGCCTGCGAGGTCGTCGAGCCCGGTGAACGGCTTTTTGCAGTACAGGACCTGCGCCGGGTACACATAGATGCCCAGCAGCTCGATGCCGTAGCGCTGGAGCAGGACCTGCCGCAGATGCTCGCGGAACGCGCCGACCGTGCGGCGCAGCGTCGCCATGTCGGGGTTGAGCACCGGAAGGTCCGGCGCGTTCAGCTCCGGTTCGTCGCCCGAGACCAGGCTGAGCAGCACCGTGCCGAAGGGCACCACGCCGAGCCGCATGAGCTGGAGCATTTCCTGGCCGCGAAGCCCGCCGCCGTCGAAGGGGCGGATGGTGGCGGTGATGCGGCCGCCGGAACGCTCGGTGATCTCGCGCTCCCAGAACGGGCGCTCATACCGGGTGAACTGGGTTACCGAGGCGAGGCCGCCGACGATGGAGAGCTTCACAGTCCCGTCGGGCTCGTGGCGGGCCTGCGCGGCGGCGACGCCGGCCAAGAGCAAGGCACTGACGATAAGCAGCCACGCCAGGAGCCATCGTCCCGCGTCGCCCGATCTACCCTGAAAGACAAGCCCCGCAGCCATGTCTTTGCCTTCACGCGTTACGCCAGAGTACGTCCCGATCGTCCGCATGCCCTCTCCGAACGATAGGGACGTATTCAGGATTTAAATGGATGATAGGCGCGATCTGGCGTTCATGAAACAGATAAACAAGCGCGTAAACAGCCGCACGCGCTTGCCCCGCGCAGGCTCGGCGTGGATTCGGGCCACGGCTCCGGGATGCGGTTTCACGCGCCGAAGATCACCCGCCGGAACCGCGACAGCGCATAGGTAAAGTAGACCGCGCCGATTGCCGCCACCGCCAGCAACGGCGTCCACACGGTCTCGATCCCCGCACCGCGATACAGCACGCCCTGTGCGAAGGCGACGAAATGGGGCGTCGGGCTGATGATCTGCATGGTGTATTGCAGCCAGACCGGCATGCTCTCCATCGGCGTCGAGGAGCCGGAGAGCAACTGCATGATCACCAGCACGGGGATCGCCAGCAGGCCGAACTGCCCCATGGTGGTGGCCAGCGTGCCGAGCATGATGCCGAGCGAGGCGACGGAAAAGGCGTAGAGCCCCGCCCCGGCGAGGAACAGCGTCAGCGAACCGGCGATCGGCACGCCAAGCCCCCAGCCCACCACGACCACCAGCGACAGGCCAGCCGCCACAAGGATGACGAGGCTGGACGCGACGATCTTGGCCAGCATGATCTCCGCCGGCACCACCGGCATGACGAGCAGATGCTCCACCGTGCCCTGCTCGCGCTCGCGGATCAGCGCCGCACCGGTGAGGATCACGGTCAGCATGGTGATCGAGTTGATCACCTGCATCACCGAGGTGAACCAGCCCGAGGTGAGGTTCGGGTTGAACCGCGCGCGGATCACCACATTGACCGGCGAAGCGGTCGCGGGCTCGCCCCGCGCGGCGAAATTCGCCACTTCCTGCGCGATGATCGACTGGAGATAGACCGTGCCGTTGCCGGCCTGAGTCATCGCGGTGGCGTCAACGTTGATCTGCAGTGAAGGCTGGCGCTGGGCCAGCACGTCGAACTGGAAGTCTGGCGGAATCTCGACCACGAACACCAGCCGCCCGGCATCCATCTCGGCGTCGATCTGGTCGGGCGCGATCACCTCGGCGGTCTTGAACAGTGGCGGGTTCAGCGCATTGAGGATCTGGCGCGACAGGTCGGAGCGGTCCTCGTCGACGATGCCGACGGTGAGGTTGTTGGCCTCGGTCGAGGCGCCGGTGGCCACGGTGTAGACCGAGACGCTGAACGTGTAGGCCACCAGGAACAGCATCACCGGATCGGCGCGAATGCCGCGCAACTCCTTGATCACCAACCGATATATATTGGCGAGGTGCGTGCTCAGACTGGACCGTCTCGCGTGCGCGGCTTGCTCCAGCGCCATCGTCAGGCCTCCTGCTTGCGCAGCAGCAGCCGCGCGAGGACGAGGAACAGAAGGAAAAAGCCCGCCAGCACGACGAGATTGGGCCACAGCTCGACGAAGCCCAGCGACTTGGTGAAGGTGCCGACCGCGATCGGCTGATACCAGGCCGGCGGGAAGCTGATGCCCAGCAGCCGCGCCCCGCCGGAGAGCGAGGCGACCGGCACCATCAGCCCGGAGAAATTCACCGCCGGCACGATGGAGAGGATCGAGGTCGCGAACACCGCTGCCACCTGGGTGCGGGTGAAGGTCGATACCAGCTGCCCGAACCCGGTTGTCGCCATCACATAGAGCAGCGTGCCCACCAGCAGCATTGCGATCGAACCCTTGATCGGCACGTCGAACAGCAGCAGCGCGAGCAGCACCAGCAGCACGAAGCCGATCAGCGCCACCGCGATATAGGGAATCTGCTTGCCGAGCAGGAACTCCAGCCGGGTCACCGGCGTCGCGCGGAAATTGGCGATCGAGCCGGTCTCCTTCTCGCGTACCACCGAGATCGCCGACATGATGGCCGGGATCAGGATCAGCATCAGCATGATCACGCTCGGCACCATGGCGTTCACGCTCTTGAACGACTGGTTGTAGCGGAACCGGGTCTCGATATTGATCACATTCAGGCTCGCCGCCGCGCGCGGGCCACCGCGCCGAGTCGCGAGGTCGCGGGCATATTGCGTAGCAAGGCCAGTGACATAGCCCTTGGCGGTCTCGGCGCGGAACGGCATGGCGCCGTCGAGCCACACCGCGACCTCCGGGTCGCGCCCGGCCATCAGGTCGCGGCCAAAGCCCGGCGGAACCTCGATGACGATCTGGGTGCCCCCGCTGCGCAGCCGCTGGTCCATCTCCTCGGCGCTGGCGATGGGCGGCTGCTCGCTGAAATAGCGCGAGCTGGCGAAGGCCTCGGTGAGTTCCCGGCTCTCCGGCGAGCGGTCCTGGTCATAGACCGCGAAGCGCAAATTCTCGACATCGAAGGAGATGCCGAAACCGAAGGCGATCATCAGGATCATCGGGCCGAGAAAGGCGAAGGCGAGGCGGATCGGGTCGCGCAGCAGTTCCAGCGTCTCGCGCCGCGCATACGCCCAGAGCCGGCGCGGATCGAAGCGCCGCACCGGCGGAATCGGCGCCGCCGCTGCCGCCGATCCGGCCTGTTCCGGCGGCGGCGGCACCGCGCTCGTGCGCGCGATGCCGGCCGCCTGCGCGAGATAGTCGATGAAGGTGTCTTCCAGCGAGGTGCCGCCATGGGCGGCGACCAGCTCCTGCGGCGTGCCCACCGCCAGCACCCGGCCGGCATGCATCAGCGAGATGCGGTCGCAGCGCTCCGCCTCGTTCATGAAATGGGTGGAGAGGAAGATCGTCACCCCGTCGTCGCGCGACAGGTCGATCAGCGTGCGCCAGAACGCATCGCGCGCAATCGGATCGACGCCGGAGGTCGGCTCGTCGAGGATCAGCATGGCGGGCCGGTGCAGCACCGCGACCGCGAGCTGGAGCCGCTGGCGGATGCCGAGCGGCAGGCTTTCCGGCCGGGCGTCCATCACGCCGGCAAGCTCGAAGCGCTCGGCAAGTTCGGCGATGCGGCCAGCGATCTCGCCGGCGGGCAGATGGTAGAGATGGGCGTGCAGCTCCAGATTCTGCCGCACGGTCAATTCGCCATAGAGCGAGAACGCCTGGGACATGTAGCCGACATTGCGCCGGGTCTCCATGTCGTCCGCGCCCATCGGCGCGCCGAACAGCTTGGCCCAGCCCTCGGTCGCGGGCAAAAGGCCGGTCAGCATCTTCATGGTGGTCGACTTGCCGCAGCCATTGGAGCCGAGGAAGCCGAAAATCTCGCCGCGCGCGATGCGCAGGCTCACATGATCCACCGCGACGAAATCGCCGAAGCGCCGGGTCAGCCCTTCCGCCTCGATCGCCGGCACGCCGTCCCCGGTCTCCACGCGCGGACGCACCACCACCTTCCGATGGTGGGCGCGCTTCTCCTCGGGCAGCAGCGCGATGAAGGCGGATTCGAGGTCGGCCTCGCCGGTGCGCGCCAGCAGCTCAGGTGTGGTGCCGCTGGCGATGACCCGGCCGTCATCCATCGCCACCAGTGCGTCGAAGCGCTGCGCCTCGTCCATATAGGCGGTGGCGACGATCACGCTCATCTGCGGGCGGCGGGCGCGGATGGTGTTGATGAGGTCCCAGAACTGGCCGCGCGACAGCGGGTCGACGCCGGTGGTCGGCTCGTCGAGGATCAGCAGGTCCGGGTCGTGGATCAGCGCGCAGCACAGGCTGAGCTTCTGCTTCATGCCGCCGGAGAGCTTGCCCGCCGGCCGGTCCTCGAACGGGTCGAGCGCGGTCGCCTTCAGCAGCTCGTCGATGCGCGCCCGGCGCTCGCCCTCGGCCTGGCCGAACAGGCGGGCGTGGAAGTCGATGTTCTCGAACACGCTGAGCGTGGGATAGAGGTTCCGTCCCAGCCCCTGCGGCATGTAGGCGATGCGGGCGCCCTGCGCGGTGCGGTGCGCCCTGTCCGCCATGTCGCCGCCCAGCACATGGACCGTGCCGTGCTGGATAATGCGCACCCCGGCGATCAGCGCCAGCAGGGTCGACTTGCCGACGCCGTCCGGGCCGATCACGCCGATCATCCGGCGCGCCGGGATGTCGAGGCTCACCGCGTCCAGCGCGACAGTGCGGCCATAGCGGTGCGAGACCCCGGCGAGCCGGGCGACCGGTGGCTCGGCTTCCGGGGCTGCGGCGTGCTCCATGCTCATTGCGGCAGGTTCACCGCCAGATCCGCCGGCCAGGCGACGTCCGCGCGCACCCGCACGAAGCCGGTGCCGCGTACTCCAGTCTTCACATAGGAATGGTACTTGCGGAGCACCTGCGGATCGATCTGCAGCTTGATGCGGAACATCAGCTTCTCCCGCTCATCGGCGGTCTCCACGCTCTTGGGCGTGAACTGGGCGTCGGCAGCCACGAAACCGATGGCGGCCGGCACCACATATTGCGGCGCCGGATCAAGCACCAGCCGCGCCTCGTCGCCGAGCGCCAGCAGACCGGCCTGCGCGGCCGGCAGATAGATGGTCATGTAGACGTCGCTGAGATCCAGCAGCGTCAGCACGCGCTGCCCGGCCGCCACCACCTCGCCGCCTCTTGCCAGCTGATACTGCACGCGCCCGCTGCGCGGCGCCACCAGCGTGAGGTCGACCAGGATCGCCTCGATGCGGTCGACCTCGGCATCGGCGTTCTTGATCGCGAACTCGGCCTGCTCGCGCTGCGCCTCGGCGACCTTGAGAGCGGCGGCCGCGATCTCCGCCTTGGCGACGCGCTGGTCGTAGATCTGGCTCGACAGATAGCCGTTATCGACCAGCTGCTTGCCGCGCTGGAGCTCGTTTGCGGTGAGGGTGACGTCGCTCTGGCGCTGCACGATCAGCGCCTCGGCCTCGGCGAGGCCCTGCTTGGCCTGAAGCACCTGCGCCTGCGCACCGCGAAGCTGCGCCTCATATTCCGGCGCGGAGATGCGGGCGACCACCTGTCCGGCGGTGACCTCGTCGCCCTCCTGCACCAGCACCTCGGAGAGGCGGCCGGCATATTTGGCGGAAATGTCGATCTGCGTCGCCTCGATGCGCCCGTTCGACTTCACGATGCCCTCGGGCAGCGTGTTGCCGCGCAGCCGGTCGATCAGGCTGCGGATCGCCGACTGGGCCTGCGCGCGCGCCATTCCGGGCCAAAGATCGCCAGACCACTGATCTCCCTGCCCCGGCAGCGCGCCGAGGCCAGCGATGATGGCGAGCGACAGGACGAAACGACGGACGACGCGCATGGATGTCTCCGGCTTGGCGGACGGACGGGGCGGCACCTATAGCAGAGGCCCGCGCCCGCCCGCGCGACACAGATCAAAGCCTCACGTCGAAGCCTCCCGCGACAGCCTGTACCGAACCCGCCCCCTCGGCAATGCCGGGCGTCGGGCGCGGCGCCGTCGGCGGCAGCTATGGGGATGCCTCCGGCGATCGCTGGCCGGTAGGCGATTCCCTCCCGACTCCCTCTCACGAACCATGGTGCATCGCAGCAATAAGGCGCAAAAATGGACAGCGCGCGGGCAAAATCGGGCGGCCTCACACGTTATGAAGTATTATTCGTACATGACCCTGAGAGAGGTGCGGCAAGCTGTCCCGAACGGGCGCGTCATCGCCCGGCGTCGGCGGGCGGCGCGGAGAGCCAAGCGCCTGTTACGAAAGCCGTTATACGACAACAGCTTACATAATAAGGCATCTGCCCCACTATATGAATTATAACGTATACCAAAGTTGGTATGCCAGATACATTATAATTCCAAAGAGTAATATAAGCTTACCTTGCGTCGCACCATTCGACTTTCGAATTAGGACTTGGCTTTGGCGAATTCTTGGTACAACTTATTCCACAGAATATCCGGCGGAGAGACACAACAAAAACTGCCGGTTATCGCGGCTCCGTGACGCAGAAAATGCGCTGCGCAGAGCCCAATCAAAACGCCGACGCAAAGATCGGCTGTTCGCCAGAACCCTTTGGGAAGGAAAACGCCAAATGAAACACCTCTCCACCTTCGGCCTCGGCGCCCTGACGGCGCTCGGCATGACCGCCATGTCGATGCTGCCCGCGAGCGCGGCGTGGGAACCGACCAAGCCGGTCGAGTTCATCGTGCCCGCCGGCACCGGCGGCGGCGCCGACCAGATGGCCCGCACGCTCCAGGGCATCATCGCCAAGCACAATCTGATGTCGACGCAGCTCGTCGTCATCAACAAGTCCGGCGGCGCCGGCGGCGAAGGCTTCCTCGACGTCAAGAGCAACAAGGGCAACCCCCACAAGATCGTCATCTCGCTGTCCAACCTGTTCACCACCCCGCTCGCCACCGGCATTCCCTTCAACTGGAAGGACCTGACCCCGGTCGCGATGCTGGCGCTGGACGAATTCGTGCTGTGGGTGAATGCGACCGAGCCCTACAAGACCGCGCAGGAATATGAAGCCGCGATCAAGGCCGCGCCGGACAACACCTTCAAGATGGGCGGCACCGGCTCCAAGCAGGAAGACCAGATCATCACCGTCGCCATCGAGAAGGCGCTCGGCAAGAAGATCACCTACATCCCCTACAAGGGCGGCGGCGAAGTGGCGGTGCAGCTGGTCGGCGGTCACGTCAACTCGACCGTGAACAACCCGATCGAGGCGGTTTCCCAGTGGCGCGGCGACAAGGTCCGCCCGCTCTGCGTGTTCGATTCCAAGCCGCTCCCCTACACCGACAAGATCCTCGGCGACCTGTCCTGGTCCTCGGTCCCGACCTGCCAGTCGGCGGGCCTCGACGTCGAATATCTCATGCTGCGCGGCATCTTCATGCCCCCGGGCGTGAGCCAGGAGCAGGTCGATTACTTCGTCGAGCTGTTCAAGAAGGTGCGCGAGACCCCGGAATGGCAGCAGCTCATGAAGGATGGCGCGTTCAACCAGACCTTCATGACCGGCGACGAGTTCAAGGCGTGGCTCGACCAGGCCGAGAGCAAGCACAAGGGCCTGATGCAGGAAGCCGGCTTCATCGCCGGCAACTGATAAAGACGATGGCGTGAGCCCAAGCACGGCCGGCCCGCACAGCCGGCCGTGCGATCCCCGAGCGGATCACGGCCGGCGCAGCGCGGAGTAGGGACGTCGACGTCCCTGCCGGTCGCCCTCAAGGGCGCGACAACAACAAACAGACATTCAGCGGGCTCGCGTCAGATGCGCCGCCGACGGACAGGTCTCCGTCGGCCGGCTCTTTGCGCGGATTTTCGGAGACAAACGTGATGGAACAGGCTCACCACGGAGCCGAATCGGGACCCAAGCAGCGCTCAGTGGAAATGGGCACCGCGCTGCTGACCCTGCTCTTCGGCCTTATCGTCGTCTATGGCAGCGTCATCGTCGGCTTCGGCTGGGGTTCGGACGGCCCGCAGGCCGGCTTCTTCCCCTTCTATGTCGGCCTCATCATCTGCGGCTGCAGCATCATCAACTTCGTGCAGGGCATGCGCGAGAGCCCCGAGCCGCTCTTCGCCGAATACGGCCAGCTCCGCCAGGTGCTGAAGGTGCTGATCCCGGCCTGCATCTATGTGGCGCTGGTGCCGTTCCTCGGCATCTACGTGCCCTCGGTGATGCTGATCGTGCTCTTCATGATCTGGCTGGGCCATTACGGCTGGCCGCTGTCGCTGGCCGTCGCCTTCGGCGTCCCGGCCTTCTTCTACATCACGCTTGAGCGCTGGTTCCTGATTCCGCTCCCGAAGGGGCCGATCGAAGCCATGCTCGGACTCTGATCAGGCTCGCACAAGAAGGCCTCCCAAGGGGATAAGCGCCCATGAATATGATTGCTGAGAATTTCACCCTTCTCTACCACGGGTTCGGCATCGCCTCCGATCCGTTCAACATCCTTCTGATGGCCATCGGCATCCTGCTGGGCGTCATCATCGGCGTGCTGCCGGGCCTCGGCGGCGCCAACGGCGTCGCCATCCTGCTGCCGCTCACCTTCTCGATGTCGCCGACCTCGGCGATCATCCTGCTGACCTGCATCTACTGGGGCGCACTGTTCGGCGGCGCCATCACCTCGGTGCTGTTCAACATCCCGGGCGAACCCTGGTCGGTGGCCACGACCTTCGACGGCCATCCCATGGCGCGGTCGGGACGGGCGGGCGAAGCGCTGACGGCGGCGTTCACCTCGTCCTTCGTCGGCGCGTTCTTCGCGATCGTCATGATCACGCTGATCGCCCCGCTGGTCGCCCAGTTCGCGCTGCAGTTCGGTCCGGCCGAGAAGTTCGCGGTGTACTTCCTCGCCTTCGCCTCCTTCGTGGGCATGAGCAAGGAACCGCCCGCCAAGACCGTGGTCTCCATGATGATCGGCTTCGCGCTCGCCGCGGTCGGCCTCGACATGGTGACCGGCCAGCTGCGCCTGACCTTCGGCATCACCGAACTGCTCAACGGCTTCGACTTCCTCATCGCGGTCATCGGTCTGTTCGGCATCGGCGAGATCCTGCTCACGATGGAAGAAGGCCTGGAGTTCCGCGGCAAGGCGGCGAAGATCGACCCGAAGGTGGTGTGGAAGACCTGGAAGACGCTGCCGCGCTACTGGATGACGTCGCTGCGCTCCTGCATCATCGGCTGCTGGATGGGTATCACCCCGGCCGGCGCCACCCCCGCCTCGTTCATGGCCTACGGCATCGCCAAGCGCGTGTCGAAGAACGGCAAGAACTTCGGCAATGGCGAGATCGAGGGCGTCGTGGCCCCCGAGACCGCCGCCCACGCCGCCGGCACCGCCGCCATGCTTCCGATGCTGGCGCTCGGTGTCCCCGGTTCGCCGACCGCCGCGGTTCTGCTCGGCGGCCTGCTGATCTGGGGTCTCCAGCCCGGCCCGATGCTGTTCGTCGAACAGGGCGAGTTCGTGTGGGGCCTCATCGCCTCCATGTATCTCGGTAACATCGTCGGCCTCATCCTGGTGCTGACCACGGTTCCGCTGTTCGCCTCGATCCTGCGCATCCCCTTCTCGATCATCGCCCCGGTGATCCTGGTGATCTGTGCGATCGGCGCCTACACGGTGAACAACAACGTGTTCGACGTGCTGATGATGATGGTGTTCGGTGTCCTCGGCTACCTGCTGAAGAAGACCAACTACCCGCTCGCCCCGCTGGTGCTGGCCATCGTGCTCGGCGATAGCGCCGAGGAAGCCTTCCGCCAGTCCCTGCTCGGCTCGGGCGGCTCCATCTCGGTGTTCTGGTCGAACGGCCTGGTGTCCTCGATCATGGGCCTCGGCATCATCGCCGCCATCTGGCCGCTGATCGGCATGGCGCTCGGCAAGCTGAAGGCCTCGCCCCAGCCGGCCTGATCGCCACCGACACGAAACGGGCCCGCCGCGTCCCCCGACGCGGCGGGCTTTCGAACCGGCCGGAACTTCCCCAAGGGAATGCCGGCCGGGGCCCATGCGAAGAGCGGCTCAGCCGCTCCCCGCCGGCTCCCTCATTCCCCCCGGAGAGCGGAGATCGGGCACAACGGGCGCCTTCCGCCGCGCGACACGCCCAGAAGATGGCGGCGCGCCGGGGGAAGCCGTCACCGCACGGGAACGGGGAACGGGAGGCAACGCCAATGATCCAGACTTCAGTCGCCACGCCTATCTTCCGGAAGCGGGCATCATGATGAGCTTCGAGCCCACGACACGCCGCATCGGCAGCGGCGCCGCCAAGCTCTCCGTGGCGCCGCTTGAGGACACCTCGACCTTCAAGAACCGCGCCTACAGCGCGCTCAAGGAAGTCATCGTATCCCTCAACATCTACGACCAGCCGCATGAGGTGCGGCTGGACGAACGCCAGCTCGCCCAGAGTCTGGGCGTCAGCCGCACGCCGGTCCGCGAGGCCATGGCGCAGCTCGAACGCGAAGGCTTCGTGCACTCGGTGCCGCGCCGCGGCATCTATGTGGTGCGCAAGACCAAGCGCGAGGTCATCGAGATGATCCAGGTGTGGGCGGCGCTGGAAAGCCTCGCCGCGCGGCTGATCACGCTCCATGCCTCGAATGAGGAGATCGCGATGCTCCGCCAGATGTTCGCGACCTTCGAGGACGGCGCGCCCCACGCCAAGCTCGACGAATATTCGGAAGTGAACATCCAGTTCCACCAGACCATCATCGCGATGGGCGGCAACGGCATTCTCGAAAACCTCGCCGAGAACCTGTTCACCCATATGCGCATGATCCGCCGCAAGACCATCGGCGAGGAGGACCGGGCGGACCGCTCGATCCAGGACCACCTCGCCATCATCCAGGCGCTTGAGGCCCGGCAGACCGACGTCGCCGAGGTGCTGGTGCGCAACCATGCGCTCGGCCTCGCCGAGCATGTCTCGCGCTACGCCGACTATCTGGAATGAACCGGCGCGCGCAACGCGCCGGCGCCGCATCGGCCGGAGCCTGATCCCGGCCACCACCAACCTCTCCCCCGGCGGGTTCCTCGACCCCGTCGGGACTTTTTTTTGCGCGCCCGGCTTGGCTTGCCGAGCCGGATGTGTGGCCCCGCTGCACCGGCCGCGCGGCATGCGCGCCGCCGGCCCGCGCGGGCGTTGCGCGCCCCCCTCTCTTCGGTTACCCACGCAACAGGGCCGGCGCGCATGCGCTGCCGTTCCTCCCCCGTTCGCCCGTCGTCTCGCCGCTGGAGAATCGCGCCGGCATGCTGCGCAGTTTGACCGATTTCATCGCCGAGATTGCCGGCGGCGGCCGCGAGACCGCCTTCGCCGAGAATGATTACCGGCTTGCGGCGGCCGCGCTGCTGGTGCATGTCGTGACCATTGACGGGGTGATCGGCTCCGACGAGATGGGCAAGCTGCGGCGCCTGCTCGGCTATCGCTTCAGCCTCTCGGAAGGCGACGCGGAAACCCTGCTGGAAGCCGCCATCGCCCGCGACGCCGAGGCGGTCGACCTCTATGCCTTCACCAGCGTGCTGAACCGCGCGCTGGACGAGGAAGGCCGCAAGCGCATCGTCGAGATGATGTTCGAGGTCGCCTATGCCGATGGCGGGCTGACCGAGTTCGAGGACAATCTCGTCTGGCGCGCGGCCGAGCTGCTGAACGTCACCTCGCGCGACCGGGTGCAGATCCGCAAGAATGTCCGCGACGCCTCCGAGGGCGGCGACGCCGACTGACGCGCCCTCCCCGTGTCGACCCGAAGCCGCGGGCGATGAACTTTCGGCCTCCGCGCGCGTTTCCCCTCGCACAGTTCCGAGGCCGGCAGCACCGGCCGCAGCAGCGAGGTCACGATGGACAGGAACCGGATCACCGGCGCCGCCCGCCACATGGGCAGCCGCCTCAAGAGCGTTGCCAGCCACGCCGGCAGCGATGCCGCCACCCGCGCCGAGAGCGCCTATGACGACGCGCTGGAAGCCGGCGTCCGGGTGCTGGAACAGGCGCGCGGGCGCGCGCTGGATCTGGCCGACGACACGATGGACACCGGCCAGCGGCTCTATGGCCACGGCATGCGGGCGCTGACGCGCCAGGCCGGTGCGCACCCGCTCGCGGTGATCGTGGCGGCCGGCGTCGCGGGCGCGGCGCTTGCCCTGCTGTTCGCCGCCCCGCGCCGGCGATAGAGCTTTTTCGGATCGGCTGAGGTCCGAGGATAAGGCTCCGACGCCGGCACAGGCATGTGGACCCCGGCGCGCTTTGCGGCGCCGGGGCCGGCAGGGTACTTGTGCCGCGCGCCCGCCTCGGCTATTGAGCGCCTCACTCTCGGGCGACTGACCATCGCCACCGCGTGGAGAGGTGCCAGAGTGGTCGATTGGGACGGTCTCGAAAACCGTTGTGCGTGCAAGCGTACCGTGGGTTCGAATCCCACCCTCTCCGCCATTTCAGTCCCAAACTGGGCACGCCTTGGGTCAGTCCCATTGAAATGAACGTCGCGATCTGATTCAGGCTCCGCGAGTAGACTGGAAAGGGACCTATTCTGTCTGACAGGCGGTCAGATGGAGCGTCCGCGACCGTCCTTTCCGAGAGCCACGGCAAGCCACGCGTGGATGATCGTCGGGTGTGAACCGGCATCGTGTTCGTCAGCCGCCATGGGCTTCGCCAGCGCGCAACCGATCGTTGACCGGCTGCCGTCCAGTGCGGCCGCGCACCTGCGAAACTCCCGCTATTCTCGACCGAACCCACGACGGTCCCCGCAGCAGGATATGGACGGAGAGTGAACTTGCTCCGTCCCAAGGTCGGGGAAGGGTCGGGCCGGTCGTCACTCCATGGCGCGCAGCTTTGCCACGTCGTCCGGGGAGAGGGTCGAGGGCACCGCGCCGAAGCGGGCGGTGACGTAGTTGGCGACCGCTGCAACCTCCGCGTTTGAATAGGCCTTGCCGAAGGC
>NZ_JAZDRM010000056.1:0-16796 GCF_047501495.1 Ancylobacter sp. G4_0304
GAGCAGGGCGGAGGCCGCGAGGGCGGCGGAGGGGGAGAGGCCGAGGAACAGGGCGCCGGCGCCCAGGGCGCGTCGCGAGCAGCGGAAGTCGTCGTCCATTCACACGTCCCTTGATCGGACCCGGAGCGCGGTCCTGCGGATGGGCGGGGCGCGGCCGCGAACAACCCGGAGCCTCCGGTCCGGCGGAGGCGGAGCGGGCGGCGAGGATTGGACCACGCAGGCGGAACGCTAGCACATTGCACGATCGCGGCGATCGTCGGGAGGGCGCGGATCAAGCCGGCGTGAACGCGGCTTGTCCTCAATGCTTACCCCGCGCCCCGCGCATCGGCGTCGGTCAGATCGTCGACAGATGGCGGATGATCGAGGCCTTCACATTGTCGATGTGCCGGGTCATCGCGGCGCCGGCGGCGCCGGCGTCGCCGGCCTCGATGGCGGCGATGATGTCGATGTGCTCGCGATAGACCGAGGCGGCGCGATCCGGCATGCGCCCGAGGTCGAAGATGCGGGTGCGCCGGCGCAGGTCGCGGATCAGGTTCGCCATCAGCGGGTTGCCGGAGGCGCCGGCGATCTCGTCATGCATCGCGGCGTCGATCTCGGCGCTGGCGTCCGGGTCCTCAACCGTGCGGCCTTCCGCGCGCGCCGCCACCATGGCTTCGAGCCGGCCCCGCAGCTCGGAGAGACGTTCAAGGTCGATCCGGCCGACGCACAGACGCGCGGCTTCCGGCTCCAGCAGGCGGCGGATATTGAGCACCTGCATATATTCCGGCACGGTCATCTGGCGCACTTCGAGATAGCGCGCGCCGCGCCGCTTCAGCAATCCCTCGCTCTCCAGCATCAGCAGCGCGTCGCGCAGGGGCGTGCGCGAGACGTCGAGCGCCTCGGCGAGGCGCCGCTCGGTCAGCACTTCGCCGCTGCGCAGCCGGCCGGTGAAGATCATGTCCTCCAGGCGCCGGTGCACCTCATAGGCGAGGCGTCGGGGGGCTGCGTCGTCCAGGGCCGGTTTGTTCATCCCCACCTGCAATGGCCGCGGCCGGCCGATCGGTGTGGGCCGCGTCTGTCATGAGAGCGTCGTAGGCGTGTTCTGCCTGTCTATCGGGCCGGTGGCGTCGAGGCAATCGCGTCGCGCCGTCCGGCCCCGCCCGGCGTCACGTCGTGGCGCTCCTGGTGGCGGTGCTCTTGCTCGCGGCGCTTTTGGCCGAAGCGGGCGGCGTCGCGGTCATGGCGGTGTCGAGATGGGCGCGCAGCGCGGCGGCGGCACGGGCATGGTCCCCCTCCTCCAGCGCCGTGATGATGGCGAGATGCTCCCCGACCCAGGCATGGACCCGGTAGCGGTTGGCGTAGCCCTGATATTCGAACAGGCGGCGCAGCCGGTTCTGCTGCTGGACCGACTGCACGAAATGCGGATTGCCGCCAAAGCCGGCCAGGGCTTCGTGGAAACCGGAATCCAGCTCGAACAGCGCGCTCTCGTTCATGGTCGAGGCAGCGTGGCTGAGCGCGTATTCGTGCTCGGCGCGCAGGCGCTTCAACACCGCCGGGTCCGGCGCATAGCCCGGCAGCAGCAGCGCGGCCGGCTCCACGGCGCGGCGGAAATCATAGCTGTTGACCAGCGCCCGCTCGGAATCCAGCGTCGGCAGGAAGCGTCAGCCCTGTCCCTTGTTGCGCGCCACCAGCCCCTCGTCGGCCATGCGGGTCAGGGCGCGCAGCATCACGGTGCGGTTGACGCGGTAGCGGCGGGCGAGCTCGGTCTGGGTGAAGGAGTCCACCACCTCGCCGGCCAGCCGGTCGCGCAGCAGCCGCGAATAGAACGCCTCCTCGGGCATGGAGGGAATTTCTACCGCGTGCTGGTGGGTGATCTCGTTCCACGGCACGGCGAGGAAGAAGCCCTGCCGGGGCCGGGCCATCACCACGCCGCGCTCGGCCAGCAGCATGAGCGCGGCGCGCACCGGCGTGCGCGACACCGAGAGCTGCTCGGCGAGCCATTGCTCGGTGAGGTGGTGGCCGGCTCTCAGATGCAGCGAACCGACCAGCCCGATGATGAGATTGGCAAGGGCATGGCGGGCCTGGGTCTTGTCGCGGCGCTGCATCGGTCTCGGGAAACAGGCTTGAGGAAACATCAGCTTATCGGGGCCGCTCGGGCGCGCAAGCGGCACGGCGTGTCTATCGTCGCCGCCACGCTGGCGCGGCGATACAATTTGGGGATATCGAGACGGCAGGGCCCGAAATGTCCCCGGCGATGAGCGGACATGAACCGGGCGTCGCGGCCGGGGTGCGGGCGCTTCTGGTGGCGCGTGCCGGGCCGCATGCCGATGCCGGACAGGGCGTCCTCGGACACCGCTTGGTATACAAGGCAGTGTGACGGCCGGCGCCCGGCGCCTTGCCCTTGGCGCGGCGCAGGGCCATATGAGGCGGTGAAGACGGCTTCCCCATCCGGGACACACGCGGGACGGCCCGGTCATAGAGGGACTACCGCCATGCGCCGCACCGGCGACCGCATTCGTCACGCGCTCAGCTTCGAGATCATCAGCCTCGCCATATCACCCCGGCCGGCGCCTTCCTGTTCGGCCTGCCCTTGCTGGAAATGGGCGTGATCGGCATTGGCAGCGCGATCATCGCGACGCTGTGGAACTACGCGTTCAATCTCGGCTTCGACCACGCGCTGCTGGCCTGGCGCGGCTCGGTGCACAAGACGTTCCGGCTGCGAATCGTCCACGCCCTCACCTTCGAGGCCGGGCTGCTGGCGGTGCTGATTCCCTTCATCGCCTGGTATCTCGGCGTCAGCCTGTGGCGCGCCTTCCTGCTGGACGTGTCGCTGGCGGGGTTCTTCCTGGTCTATGCCTTCGTGTTCAACTGGGCCTACGACCTGCTGTTTCCAGTACCGCACAGCCATTCGCACGCCGCGCCGTCCGCCGCCCGATAATCGGCGTCGTTATCTTTCTGTAGAAAAATACTTTATCGCTAAGAAAAAGACTGGCAGCATTCCCTCGCCAAACGCGCTTGCGCGCGACGGCGGGGGAGGGGTCATGAACGGCGTGCTGATCTATCTGCTGCTCGGCATCGCGGTCGCCGCCGAGGTGATCGCGACGACGGCGCTGGCGCGCTCCGACGGCATGACGCGGCTGGTGCCGAGCCTGATCACCGTGGTGTTCTACAGCTTCGCGTTCTGGAGCCTGTCGATCGTGCTGCGCACCGTGCCGACCGCCATCGTCTATGCGGTGTGGTGCGGCTTCGGCATCGTGCTGATCACCCTGGTGTCCTGGGTGGTGTACGGCCAGAAGCTGGACACGCCGGCCATGGTCGGGCTGTCCATGATCATCGCCGGCGTGGTGGTGGTGAACCTGTTTTCCAACTCGGTCACGCACTGAGCGCGCTTACTCCTTGCAGACCTGCCCGGCTTCCCAGCCGAGTATGGCGCGCTTGCGCGTCAGGCCCCAGTGATAGCCGGTGAGGTCGCCGCTCTTGCCGAGCACGCGATGACACGGCACCACGAAGGAGATCGGGTTGCGCCCGATCGCGGCGCCGACCGCGCGGGCGGCCCCGGGCTTCTCGATGCTGCCGGCGATGTGCGAGTAGGTGGTGGCCTTGCCCATGGGAATGCGCATCAGCGTCTCCCACACCCGCACCTCGAAATCGGTGCCGATGAACACGATGCGCAGCGGATCATCCGGCCGCCAGGAGCGGCAGTCGAAGATGCGCGCGGCATAGGGCGCTGTGGCGATGGGGTCCTCGACATAGGTCGCGTTGGGCCAACGCCGGCGCATGTCGGCGAGCGCGGCTTCCTCCTCGCCCTCATCGGCGAAGGCGAGGCCGCACAGACCGCGCGGCGTCACCATGGCCAGCGCCATGCCGAATTGCGAGGTGTGGAAACCCCAGCGGATGACGAGGCCGGCGGCGCCGGTCTTCCATTCGCCGGGCGAGAGCGATTCATGCACCACGAACAGGTCGTGCAGCCGGCCGGGGCTGGAAAAGCCCAGCTCATAGGCGGCGTCGAGCACATTGCTGGATTCCGCCAGCACGCGGCGCGCGGCGTCCAGCGTCACCGCCTGAAGGAAGTCCTTCGGCGAGAGCCCGCACCAGCGGCGGAACAGCTCGTTGAGCGTGCGCGGCAGCACGCCGGCGGCACGGGCGATCTCCTCCACCTCCGGCTGGTCGCGGAAGCGGCGGTTCACGAACTCGACCGCGCGGCGCACGACCTCATAGTCGGCGGCGGCGATGTCGAGCGGGCGGGCGGTGTCGAAATTGGGCGCGAGCACGGCGGTGTCCTCCTGCTGCCCACAGTGCAGCACGTCGCCATCCGCGCGCCCACCCGATTTCGACGCGGGCGTGGGCCGGGCGCTCACGGCGCGCTGCGCACCACGCCGCGCTTGGCGTCCGCCAGCGCCGCCGACAAGCCCTCGGCCAGTTCCTCGCGCTGCGCGGTGTGGAGGAACCCGCCGACCACCACCGCCTCTCGGCGCGAATGCAGGGTGAGGCGCTGCAGGCCGAAATCCTCGTGCAGTTCCTTGTCGAGCCGGGTCCAGAGCGGGTTCATTCGCGCCTCGTCGGCGCGCCCAGCCGGATCGACCTTGCGCACGCTGATAAGACTGGGCGTCACGCGGATGTCCTCACGCGCCCGGGCCGAGCGGAAGCTGACGCGGAAGGCGACATAGATCAGCAGCACATCGAGCCCGAACATGCCGAACACCGGCCAGGCGCCCATCAGCAGGAACGCCGTGCCGCAGACGACGCTGATCGCGCCGACGATGATCATGACGATCAGGAAGCCGCGCTGGTCCAGCGAGCGGTGGGGCCGCAGGCTGGTCTGGTACAGCGTCGGTTCCGCGTCGTGATCGGCGGTTCTGTCCGTGGCGGTTCTGTCCATGGCGGTGCGGTGGGCGTTGGTGCAATGGTTCGCGAAGCGCTTGGCAGCGCTCGCTTTGACGCATTATAGGTCGAAAATGCCGGAACGGGACAAGGATTCGCAAGCGAAGGCGCCGCGCCGCGCCGTGAAGGCCGCGGGCAAGCGTGTCGCCGTCGCCGCACCGGCCGCGGACAAGCCGCGCCGCCGCGCCGTGGCCAATGCCGCGGCGGCGGCGGCCGGCCGCGCTCTCGCGCCCTGGTCCGCCGCCGAGGTGGAGCTGGCCTTCTCCCGCTTCGAGGCCGCCGATCCCGAGCCCAAGGGCGAGCTGGATTTCGTCGATGCCTTCACGCTGCTGGTGGCGGTGGTGCTCTCCGCGCAGGCGACCGACGTCGGGGTGAACAAGGCGACGCGCACCCTGTTCCAGGCCGCCCCGACCCCGGCCGCCATGGTGGCGCTGGGCGAGGACGGGGTGAGCGCGCATATCCGCACGCTGGGGCTCTATCGCGGCAAGGCGAAGAATGTGGTCGAGCTGTCGCGCCGGCTGATCGCCGAGCATGGCGGCGACGTGCCGAGGGACCGCGCGGCGCTGGAGGCGCTGCCGGGCGTCGGCCGCAAGACCGCGAATGTGGTGCTCAATATCGGCTTCGGCCTGCCGACCATCGCGGTCGACACCCATCTGTTCCGCGTGGCCAACCGCACCGGCCTGGCGCCGGGCAAGACCCCGCTGGAGGTGGAGCTCGGGCTGGAGCGGGTCATCCCCGACCGCTTCAAGCTCCACGCCCATCACTGGCTGATCCTGCACGGGCGCTATATCTGCAAGGCGCTCAGGCCCGAATGCGGGCGCTGCCTTATCGCGGACCTCTGCCGCTGGCCGGAGAAGTCCGGGCCCGCGCATAAGAGCGCGAGCGCGTGAGCCGCTTGTGCAGCTTCACCATGAAGATGGTGGCGAAGACCGGCGTGATCAGGTTGAGGATCGGCACCGACACAAGGAGCGCGATGATCAGGCCGCCGAGGAACACCGGCACCGCGTGGTAGCGCCGCACGATGGCGACCTCCTCCTCGGTGCGGTAGCGCATGGCGGCGAGCTGGAAATATTCCCGCCCGAGCAGATAGCCATTGGCGACGTAGAACACGATGAGGTTCACGCCGGGCACCAGAAGCAGCAGCAGCGCGATGAGGTTCACCACGATCGCGACGCCGAAGAATTTCAGCGTCAGCACCAGCGAGCGGGCCACCGGCACCGGCGTGCCGATCGGGTCGCGCGGAAAGTCGAGGCGCTCGCACTGCTCGGCCACGTCGTCGACGAAAAATCCCGCGATCAGCATGGTCACGGGCGGGACCAGGAACACGCCGCCGATCACGATGCCGAGCGCGGCCACGACGTCGACGATGACGCTGGCCCAGCTCATGTCCAGACTGACGAAATGATCGAGCGCCACATAGGCGCCGATGCCGAGCGCCACGATCAGCGCGATGGCCAGCCCTATGGAACGCCAGAGGACCTTGCGGTAGAGGCGCGTGAACGTCTGCGCGAAAGCATCCAGCGCGTCTTGTAGCATGACATAGTCCAAAACCAGCCGCCCCGCCGCGAACTTACACGTTCCGTAACGAAACGGTGACGACGCGGGCAAAGAAGTTGTGGATTCTTTTTCTTGCAATTTTTGATTCGCCGAACGAGTCCCGATTCGTTCCGTCGGAACAAATCATGATTCAAATCAGGGCCTTGGCCCCGCCGACCCCGCGCGCAGGAGGCGGTTTCGTCGCGTGGTTTCGTCGCGCGGTGCGGCCATGCTAGCTTTCGCGCGACCCTGCAGGCGGCCCGAACCATGACGTCCTCCCCTCGCTTCCACGGCGCGCTGTCGCGGCGCCGCTTTCTGGCCGGCGCGTCGGCGTCGCTGCTGGCGACCCCTGCCTTGGCGCAAAGCGCCGCGCCGGGCGGCGATGTCGACATCGCGATCGTCGGCGGCGGTGCGGCGGGCATCGCGGCGGCGCGCAAGATCGCGGCGGCGGGGCGCTCCTATGTGCTGATCGAGGCGTCCGGGCGGCTGGGCGGGCGTGCCCGCACGGTGAGCGCGTTCGGCCAGCCGGTCGATCTCGGCGCCGCCGGCTTCTCCCGGCATGGCAGCACCCTCGCGGCCGCCGCCGAGCAGGCGGGGCTCGCGCTGGCGCCGCTCCCGGTGGCGCGGCGGCTCTATGCCGGCGGGCAGGAGGCGGGAGAGGGCGACTACGACGCCTTCGCCCTCGCGCTCGGGCGCCTGCGCCGCGACATCGTGGCGGCGGGCGATGCCGGGCGGGATGTCGCCGTGTCCTCGGTCGATACGGCGAGCGGACCCTGGGCGGCGACCGCTGCCGCCTTCGCCGGCACGCTGGCCTGCGGACGAGGGCTGTCCGGGCTTTCGACGCTCGATCTGGCGCTGCGCGGCCCGGCGGTGGACGACGTGACCAGCCCGCTCGGCGTCGGCGCGATGCTGGAATCGCTCGGCGCCTGGCTGAACGTGCAGAAGGACGCCGCGGTGACACTCATCACCAATGCCGGGCGCTTCAGCACGCTGACGATTGCCGGCCAGCGCGGCGTGGTGCGCGCCCGCGCCATCATCCTCGCCGTGCCGGCCGCGACCGTGGTCGGCGGGGCGCTGCGGTTCAATCCGCCGCTGCAGACCCGGGTGGCGGCGGCGTTCCGTGCCTTCCCCGCCGGGCAGATCGAGCAGGTGGTGTTCAGCCTGCCGGGCAATCCGCTCCAGCTCGGGGCGGACGAGCCGGTGCTGGCGCGGGTCGACGGCACTGCGCCGGGAATGTCGCGGCCGGGAATGCTGCGGGCGCGGGTCGACGGCAGCGAGGTCTACCGGCTGAGCTTCGGCGACGAGGCGGCGCGCGAGATCGCCGAAAAGGGCGCCCCGGCGGCGCTGCGCCTCGCCAATCTCTGGCTGCAGGCGGCGTTTGGCAGCTCCGCACCGAAGATCGCGCAGGTGCAGACCTCGAACTGGTCGACCGATCCGCTGATTCGCGGCGCCATGGCGCTGGCGACGCCCGGTCAGGCGGCGCAGCGCCGGCAATTCGGCGATCCGCTCGGCCGCATCTTTCTCGCTGGCGATTATACCAGCGTCAGCCAGTGGGGCACGCTGGCGGGGGCCTGGAATTCCGGCGAGACCGCCGCCACGCGCGCGCTCGGCCTGGTCGCCGGACCGTCCTGACCATGGTGTGGCAAGCATGAGCGTCGCCGAGCGCGCAGGGTTGTCGTGGCGGGCCACGCTCCCGGTCGATCTCGGCTGGCGCAACTTCGTCTTCTCGGCGCGCACCGCGCTGGCGGCGATCCTCGCGCTGGCCATCGCCTACTGGCTGGAGCTGAGCGATCCGCAATGGGCGACGCTCACCGTCTATCTGCTCGCGCAGCCGACCGTCGGGGCGGCGCTCGCCAAGAGCGCCTGGCGCGTGGTCGGTACGGTGAGCGGGGCGCTGCTCGGGCTGGTGCTGGTCGCCCTGTTCTCGCAGGCGGCCGAACTGCTGGTCGCGGCGACCTGCCTCACCGTGGCAGTGAGCCACTATCTCGCCGCCCGGCAGAGCAACTACGCCGCCTATGGTTTCCTGCTCGGCGGCTTCACCGCCTTGCTGGTCGCC
Source organism: Ancylobacter sp. G4_0304 (assembly GCF_047501495.1). Taxonomy (NCBI): domain Bacteria; kingdom Pseudomonadati; phylum Pseudomonadota; class Alphaproteobacteria; order Hyphomicrobiales; family Xanthobacteraceae; genus Ancylobacter; species Ancylobacter sp. G4_0304. The sequence goes on from NZ_JAZDRM010000056.1 coordinate 8,453, forward strand.
TATGAGGGCGCGCTCGCGCCCAACCAGTCCTGGACCATCGCCATCGACCGCACCGCGGAAATCCTGATCGGCATCGCCTGCAGCGCCGGGGCGAGCCTGCTGGTGATGCCGCGCTATGCCGGCGACGCGCTGCGCGAGGCGATGGGCACCACCTTTACCGGCCTGTCGGCCTATGTCGCCGCCGCGCTGCGGCTGTCGACCTCGATGACGCTGTTCGCTGCACTGCGCCAGCGCATGGTCGCGGTGGTGGTGTCGTTCGACGCGTTGCGCTCCTACACGCTGTTCGAGGCGCCCGAGATGCGGGTGGACGAGCAGCGGCTGACACGCACGGTGCGCGAGTTCCTGGTGGTGCTGGCCATCGCGCGCGGCGTGTTCTTCCGGCTGGATGGCCTCAATCAGGCCGGTGCCAGCGAGGTGATGGCGAGGCTGCGCCCGACACTGGAGGCGACCGCCGCCCGCGTCGAGGCCATCGCCGCCGATCCCAAGGCGTGGAGCGAACCGGCGCGGCTGCGGCGCGACCTGCTGGCTGCGCGCACCGCGCTCGCCCGCGCCGCCGACGAGATGGAGGCGTTGGCGGGCACGCTGCCCTTCGAGCCGCTCGCCAACGGGCTGCTGGTGCTGCGCCGGGCCGGCGACCTGGTGCACGGACTGGCCATGGTGGTGGTGAGCGAGGCGGCGAGCGTGCGGGCGCGCCGGGTCGGCATCGCCCGACGCGCCCCGACGCCGCAGGCGGCTTCCGAACGGCGCGAGGCGCTGTTCATCGCGACGCGCGCCGGCCTCGCCGTCGCCATTCTCAGCCTGGTCTGGATGGCGACCACCTGGGACCAGGGCTTCAACCTGGTGGCGGGCGGCGCGATCATGCTGTTCTTCGCGGTCAATCAGGACGACCCGCTCTCCGCCGCCCGCTATTTCATCTACGGCACGATCGCCGGCCTCATCGTCGCCTATGGGCTGATGGTGTTCGTCCAGCCGCATCTGGAGGGCTTCGAGGCGCTGGCAGTGATGTTCTTCCTGGCGCTGCTGCCGGCCGGGTTGATCGCCGGCACACCGGGCAAGGCATGGATCGGCATCGCGCTGGGCGGCTACACCATCGCGCAGGTCGGCACCTCGAACCTGTTCGCGCCGGACGAACCCGCCTTCATCAATTCGGCGCTGGCGCTGTTGCTCGGGCTGGTGATCAGCCTGTGCATCCTGGCGGCGATGCCGGTGACCTCGCGCGCCCGTCGGGGCGAGAGCTGGCAACGCGCGATTGGCGCGATTCTCCCGGCGGTGGCGCGCGGCGCGCTGCCGGCCCGGCGCGGGGCGGGCGAAATCCGCGACACGCTGGCCCTGCTGCTGCCGCGCCTCTCGCTCGACCGGCAGGGTGACGACGATTTCCTGCGCGGCACGCTCGGCGCCGCCTCCTGTGCGATCGAGTTGGGGCGGCTGCTCGCTGTGCGCGGCGATCCGGCGATGCCGGAGCCGGCGCGCCAGCGCCTCGACCAGTTTCTCTCGGAATTCGCCGTGGCTCTGGAGGCGCTCGCGCAGGCGCCGGGCGAGCGCTCGAACGACGTCGCGCGGGCGGAAGCGCTGGCGAATGGCGCGCGCGCGGACCTCGCGGCGCAGGTGCTGGAGCCGGGCTCGCCGGCGGCGCGCGCGGTGTTACGGGCCGGTGCCTCGTTGCGGTTCATCACCGACCGCTTTTACATAGATCGGGCCTATTGGGAGCGCCGCCGCGCGCAGGAATGACGATGACGCCGAGCCTGTCCTTCTTTCACACGGTCGAGTTCGTCGGCTTCTACCTGCCGCCGCTGCTGATCTGGGCGACGGCGGTGCTGGTGCCGTTCCTGCTGCTGCGCCGGCTGCTGGACCGGCTCGGCCTGTACCGCTTCGTCTGGCACCGCTCTCTGTTCAATCTCGCCCTTTACGTCCTGCTGCTCGGCGGCGCCATCTTTCTCGGGAATGCCCAATGGCTGTGACCGCCGTGATCCGCCCGCTCGTCACCGTGGTCGCGGTGGCCGCCGCCGTGCTGGTCGGCTGGTGGCTTTGGAGTTTCTACACGCTCTCGCCCTGGACCCGCGACGCACGGGTGCGGGTCAATGTGGTCGACGTCGCCCCCGATGTCTCGGGCCTCATCAGCGCGATTCCGGTGGTCGACAACCAAAAGGTCAGCAAGGGCGACGTGCTGTTCGTGATCGACAAGGACCGTTTCACCCTCGCGCTGGAACAGGCCCAGGCCGGGGTGTCGGAAGCGCAGGCGCGGGCCAAACTCGCCAGCGACGACGCCCGGCGCGACGCGCAGGTTCTGGCGCAGGATGCCAGCGCGGTGTCGGCGGTGACGGTCGAGACCTCGCGCACCCAGGCCGAGGCGGCGACCGCCGCGCTGGCGCTGGCAGAGGCCGAACTCGCCACCGCCCAGCTCAATCTGCAGCGCAGCACGGTACGCTCGCCGGTGAACGGCTACGTGACCAATCTCACCGCGACCGTCGGCGACTATGCCAACACCGGAACCGGGGTGCTGGCGGTGGTCGACAGCGATTCCTTCTATATCTACGCCTATTTCATGGAGACAAAGCTGCCGGCGATCCGAACCGGCGCGGCGGCGGAGGTTCGGCTGATGGCCGGCGGCACCGTGCTCAAGGGCCGGGTGCAGGGGCTAAGCCGCGCCATCGCCAGCCCGACGGCGGCGGGCGGACTGCTGGCCTAGGTGGATCCCAATTTCGAGTGGATCCGCCTCGCCCAGCGCATCCCGGTGCGCATCACGCTGGAGGATGTGCCGCCGGAGGTGGAACTGGCGGCCGGCCTGTCGGCGACGGTGGTGATCCGCCCGCCGGCCGGCCAGCCCTGAGCGGGCCGGCAGTCTCCGGCCCGTCGTCTTGTGGGATCAGCCGCGCAGCGTGGCGCCGGTCTTCTTCGCCACTTCCGCGACGATCTTCGCCGTCACCGCCTCGATCTCGGCATCGGTCAGCGTCTTCTCGCGCGGCTGGAGCGTGACCGAGAGCGCGATCGACTTGGCGTTCGCCTCGATGCCGGGGCCTTCATAGACGTCGAACACGCTGACCTGGGTGATCAGCTTGCGGTCGACGCCGGCCGCGGCCTTCACCAGTTCCGCGCTCGCCACCGAGCGGGCGACGACGAAGGCGAAGTCGCGCTCCACCGGCTGGAAGGCGGAGAGCTCCAGCAGCGGCTTCACGCGGGTCGCCTTGGCCTTGGGCTCGGGGATGCGCTCCAGCACCACCTCGAAGCCGACCAGCGGACCATCCAGCTTCAGCGCGTCCAGCACCGAGGGGTGCAACTCGCCGAAATGGCCGATCACATTGGCGCCGAGCCGGAAGGTGCCGGAGCGGCCGGGGTGATACCAGGAGGGGGCGTCGGTCGAGATCTGGAGATTGGCGACCGGCGCGCCACAGGCCGCCAGCACCGCCAGCGCATCCGCCTTGGCATCGAAAGCGTCGACCGCGCCGGCCTTGCCGGACCAGTGGCGTCCGGCGCCGGAGGGCTTGGCGGTCGCACGGCGCAGGCCGGTGGCGTGGGTGAACTGGTCCTGCGGGCGGTCGCCCTTGAAGATCTGCCCGACCTCGAACAGCGCCGCCTCGCCATAGCCACGGTCGGCATTGGCCTGCGCGGCGCGGATCAGCCCCGGCAGCAGGCTCGGGCGCATGTCGGAGAGGTCGGAGGCGATCGGATTGGCCAGCGCCAGCTCCGGCGCGCCGCCGCCGAACAGCTCGGCCTGAAGCTTCGGCACGAAGGACCAGGTGACGGCTTCCACCAGTCCTCGCGCCGCCAGCGCCCTCTTGGCCTTGCGGGTGCGAAGCTGCAGCGTGGTGAGCACGCTCTTGCGGGCGTCAGTGTCGCGCGGGAACGGCAGGGACGGCACGCGGTCGAGCCCGGCGATGCGGGTGACTTCCTCCACGAGGTCGGCCTTGCCCTCGATGTCGCCGCGCCAGGACGGCGGCACGACCTGAACCGTGCCCGAGCTGCCGGTCACGGTGAAGCCGAGCCGGGCGAGAATATCGACCTGCTCGGCGTCGGAAGCCTCCAGCCCGGTGAGCTTCTCGGTGAGTGACAGCGGGAAATCGATGGTGCGCGTGGTGTCGGGCACCGTCCCGGCCATCGTGATCTCCGAGGGCTCGCCGCTGCAGAGGTCGAGGATCAGCTTCGTCGCCAGCTCAAGGCCCGGCACCATCATCGCCGGATCGATGCCGCGCTCGAAGCGGAAGCGGGCATCGGAATTGAGGCCGAGCTTGCGCCCGGTCTGCGCGATGTTGATCGGCTCCCACAGCGCGGATTCCACCAGCACATCGGTGGTCGTCTCGTCGCAGCCCGATTCCTCGCCGCCCATCACGCCGGCGAGCGATTCCACCGCCTTGTCGTCGGCGATGACGCAGATCGAGGGGTCGAGCGCATAGGTCTTGCCGTCCAGCGCCAGCAGGCTCTCGCCCTCTTTCGCGCGACGTACCACGAGATTGCCGTGCACCTTCTTCGCGTCGAAGACGTGGAGCGGGCGGTTCTGGTCGAAGGTCAGGAGGTTGGTGACGTCGACCAGCGCGTTGATGGGCCGGAGGCCGACGGCGCGCAGCTTGGCCTGAAGCCAGTCCGGCGACGGGCCGTTCTTCACGCCGCGAATGAGCCGCAGCGCGAAGGCGGGGCAGGGCGCGTCGTCGGCGATGGTCACCGAGACCGGGCAGGGGAAGGCGCCCGGCACGGGTGCGATCTCGTCCTCCACCAGCCGGCCGAGACCGACGGCAGCGAGGTCGCGGGCAATGCCGTGCACGCCGAGCGCGTCGGCGCGGTTCGGCGTCACCGCGATTTCGATGACCGGATCGTCGAGGCCGATCCAGTCGACATAAACCGCGCCGACCGGGGCGTCCTGCGGCAGGTCGATGATGCCGTCATGGTCCTCGGAAAGCTGAAGCTCGGCGGCCGAGCACAGCATGCCCCGGCTCTCGACGCCGCGGATCGTGCCGATGCCCAGCGTGATGTCCTTGCCGGGGATGTAGGTGCCGGGCGGCGAGAACACGCTCTTCATGCCGGTGCGGGCATTGGGCGCGCCGCACACCACCTGCACCGGCTCGCCCGCGCCAGTGTCGACCATGCACAGGCGCAGCTTGTCGGCGTTGGGGTGCTGAACGGCGGAGATGACATAGGCGATGGTGAAGCCGCGGAGCTTCGCCGCCTTGTCCTCGACGCCCTCCACTTCCAGCCCGATGCGGTTCAGCGCGTCGGTCACGTCGTCGAGCGTGTAGTCGCCGGAAAGGTGCTCACGCAGCCAGGAGAGGGTGAATTTCATCGGACGGATGATCCTATCTCAATATTTACGTCGGCCTGCGTCGCACAAAGCCTGCAATAGCTTGTGCTAAGACAGCAACAAGAAGTCCTCCCAAGGACCACCCGAAAATATTGTATATTTTATCTATTTTATCATTTTGTTCTTCAATTTTTTCTTGCGCCCTTTCGCGCAAAAATTGCAAATCTTTTTTCAGTAATACTACATTCAGAGCATCTTCCGGGTTTTGAGATATGATGCTTTTTATATCTTTTAAATTATTCTCAACTAACTCAACCCGCATTGCGAGTTGAGTTATAGAAATTGCGATCTTATCGTTGTCTGGGATTTCCGTAAGGCTTTTAATTATATAATCAACTTTGCTCGATATTTCAGAAATTGAAGTGCCTGTGGAATCTATACGCCCATTAATATATTCTACTAGGGACATAATTTCCAAATTGCGTCTATCAGAATGTACCGCGGGAAACAAAACTCCGATCAGGAAACCAGCTGACACGACGATGCCAACCGTTGCCGCAATACCAGCAGCACGCTCAATAACAGATCGGATGTGAATGCTTTTCAGCCACTGCCGAAAGTTGTCCATATCGCGTTATCCGCTCAATCCACCCGCCAGCGTCGGGAAGTCGAGCGGGCGGAAGCCGTAATGGGAGAGCCAGCGGACATCGGCCTCGAAGAAGGCGCGCAGGTCCGGCATGCCGTATTTCAGCATGGCGATGCGATCGATGCCCATGCCCCAGGCGAAGCCCTGATACTCGTCCGGGTCCAGCCCGCAATTCCTCAGGACGTTCGGGTGCACCATGCCGCAGCCGAGAATCTCCAGCCAGTCATTGCCCTCGCCGAAGCGGATTTCGCCGGGGCGCGAGCGGTCGCACTGGATGTCGACTTCCATGGAGGGCTCGGTGAACGGGAAGAAGGACGGGCGGAACCGCATCTTCACATTGTCCACCTCGAAGAACGCCTTGCAGAACTCTTCGAGGATCCACTTCAGGTGGCCGAGATTGGCGCCCTTGTCGATGACGAGGCCCTCGACCTGATGGAACATCGGGGTGTGAGTCTGGTCGCTGTCCGAGCGATAGGTGCGGCCCGGGCAGATGACGCGGATCGGCGGCTTCTTGGAGAGCATGGTGCGCACCTGCACCGGCGAGGTGTGGGTGCGCAGGACGAGGCGCGAGCCGTCTTCCTTGGTGGGAAGATAGAAGGTGTCGTGCATCTCGCGCGCGGGGTGCCCCTCGGGAAAGTTCAGCGCGGTGAAATTGTGGAAGTCGTCCTCGATGTCCGGGCCTTCCGCCACCGAGAAGCCCATATCGGCGAAGATCGCGGTGAGTTCGTCGATGACCTGGCTGATGGGGTGCACGCGGCCGAGCTCGGCCGGCGCCTCGCGGACCGGAAGCGTGACGTCGACGCGCTCGGTCTCCAGCCGCTGGGCGAGCGCCGCGGCCTTGAGTTCCGCGCGGCGAGCACTGAGCGCCTCGTTCAGCCGGTCGCGCAGGCCGTTGATCGCGGGGCCGGCGGTCTTGCGCTCCTCCGGCGTCATGGCGCCGAGGCCCTTGAGCAGCTCCGAGACGGAACCCTTCTTGCCGAGCGCCGCGATGCGCACCGCCTCCAGCCCGGCCTCATCGGCGGCGGCGGCGATGGCGGCGCTGAGCTCGCGCTCCAGCGCGTCGAGATCGGGAAGGGCGGCGACGGACATGAGCGTTTTCTCGACTGGATTGGAGCGGCATCACGGCCGGGCGTGAGGCGCTCTCGGGAGAGTTCGGCGGTCTCTTAGCGGAGCCGCAGCAACGCGAAAAGCCCCAACGCTCGTCGCGCGGGGCTTCTCACATGTCGGTCCCGGCAGGCGGGAAGAGATCAGGCAGCCTGCTTTTCCAGCGCGGCCTTGGCCTGCTCGACCAGCGCCGCGAAGGCGGCGGGCTCATGGATGGCGATATCCGAGAGCACCTTGCGGTCGACCTCGATCCCGGCCTTGCCGAGACCGTCGATAAATCGGCCATAGGTGAAGCCGAGCTCACGGGTCGCGGCGTTGATGCGCTGGATCCAGAGCGCGCGGAAATTGCGCTTCTTCACCTTGCGGTCGCGATAGGCGTATTGCTGCGCCTTCTCGACGGCCTGCTTCGCGACGCGGATGGTATTCTTGCGGCGGCCGAAATAGCCCTTCGCCGCCTTGAGCACTTTCTTGTGCTTGGCGTGAGAAGTTACGCCGCGCTTAACACGTGCCATTGGAGTTCTCCTCGGAACTGGCTAAGGGGTGGCGTCAGCCGTTGGGCAGAAAATACTTCCGGACGACCACCGCATCGGGCTCGGCCATCACGGTCGTCCCGCGCTGATCGCGGATCTGCTTGTTGGTGCGCTTGATCATGCCGTGGCGCTTATTGGCCTGGGCCATGATCACCTTGCCGGTGCCGGAGAGCTTGAAGCGCTTCTTCGCTCCGGACTTGGTCTTCATCTTGGGCATTTGGCTCTGTCTCCGCGGCCTGTTGCTCTCCCGCGAGGGAGTGCGGCGGCCTCTTGTTTGGTGTGAGCATTTGAACCGCCACGGCAGCCCTTTTCGCCGGGCGGTTCAACAAGGCCGCACCCTCTACAGCAGAGGGCGCGGTTTTTCAAGGGCCTGCCGGTGCGCCCCGCGCGGAAGCGGGAGGCTTTAATCCCTGGCGCGGTTGCGCTCGACCGGCGAGCGCTGGTCCGGTGGCAGCGGCTGGCCCTGCGGCGGCACCGGATAGGGATAGCCCGGCTGCGCCTGCTGCGGCGGGCGGCCACCTTGCGGAGGCCGGTTGCCCTGCGGGGGCGGCCCGCCCTGCTGGGGCGGAGGACCACCCGGCCCTCCCTGCTGCGGCGGCCGGTTATTGCCGCCCGGGGGCGGCCCACCCTGCGGCGGGCGATTGTTGCCGCCGTTCCAGTTGCCACCCTGCGGCGGTCGGTTGTCGTTGCCCCAGTTGCCCTGCGGCGGGCGGCCCTGATTGCCCCAGCCGCCGCCACCGGGAGGCGGACCGCCCCAGTTGCCGCCAGGCGGAGGCCCGTTCCAGCCGGGGCCGCCGGGCGGCGGGCCATAGCCCGGTCCGCCGCCCCAGCCCGGCC
>NZ_JAZDRM010000057.1:0-15338 GCF_047501495.1 Ancylobacter sp. G4_0304
CCACCAGGACTGACGCGCCGTGTTCTCGAAATGTCTCAAATTCATCGGAGATCCTCCATGCTTCGAAGGAAGCCGACATGCCCCGATTTTGCACTCCACCAATACTGTGCAGAGACCGGACGGATACATCACGACCGCACGATGGCAGGATAAAAGAGCGCACATTGCGCGGCGGTCGTCGTGTTGTTTCACCACGTGTTTTCCGCGCCTGCGGCACCTTGTGGAGCCGAACCACAAGGTTTGCGCGTGCCGCAAATGGCGCCGCATCAACGATTTTCCGCACATTGCGAGGCTTCGCCATGAGCGATGAACGCGAGTTCCGCGTCCGTCCCGGCCGCATCCGCTCGACCCGCGCCCAGCAGGCCCGCCCCTTCATTGCCCAGGCGCTTGTCGCAGCCCGGAAGGCCGGCGGCGGGGTCTCTCGCTCCGGCAAGATCGCCCCCGGCAACCGCTCGCGTTTCGGCAGCGGGCAGGTCGCCAGCCTTCAGGCCAGCCGCCGGATCACGCCGCACTCACGCGGCGCTGTGGTGAAGGCCCGTGTCGTCCGACACACGGCCCGTGCGGGCTCTCTCAGTCAGCACCTCACCTATCTTCGCCGCGAGGGCGTGACGCGAGACGGGGAGAAGGCGCGGATGTTTGGTCCCGAGATCGAGAGCGTGGATGTCGACGCCTTCACCGAGCACTGCCGCGAGGACCGTCACCATTTCCGCTTCATCATCTCGCCTGACGACGCGTTGGAGACGGAGGATCTGCGGGCCTTCACCCGTGACCTCGCCCGGCAGATGGAGAAGGACCTCGGCACCGGTCTCGACTGGGTCGCCGTCGATCACTGGAACACCGAGCATCCCCATGTGCATCTGATCGTGCGAGGCCGCCGCGACGATGGCCAGGACCTCGTGATCTCCCGCGACTATATCAGCGAGGGCATGCGCGATCGCGCCCGTGACCTGATCACCCTGGAACTCGGCCCCCGCACAGAGCTCGATGTCCGCCGAAGTTTGGAACGCCAGATCGAGGCCGAGCGCTGGACCGAGCTCGACCGCCAGCTTGTCCGCGAGACCCGGGAGAGCGGCATCATCGACATGGCGCTGGTTCCCGGCCGACAGCCGGACGAGCACCATACGCTGAAGATTGGGCGCCTCCGCAAACTCGAGACGCTCGGCCTCGCCAGTGAGATCGGCAACGCGCAATGGGTGATGGAGCCGGAAGCGGAAGCCACCCTGCGCGGGCTGGGGGAGCGCGGCGACATCATCAAGCGCATGCACCGCGCCCTCACCGAACGCGGGATCGAGCGTGGCACGGCCAGCTATGTCCTCGCTGCCGAGAGTCTCGACGTGCCGGTCATCGGCCGGCTGGTCGCGCGCGGCCTCGATGATGAACTCCACGGCTCCGCCTTTGCCATCGTCGATGGCGTGGACGGGCGTTCCCATCACATCCGGCTGCCCGATCTCGACGCAGCCGGTGACGGCGCGGCCGGCTCCATCGTCGAACTGCGCACCTTCGATGATGCGCACGGCAAACGGCGCGTCGCGCTCGCGGTGCGCTCCGATCTGGACCTCACCCATCAGGTGACCGCCACTGGCGCCACCTGGCTCGACCGGCAGGCCATTGCGCGTGACCCCATTGCTCTGTCAGACGGCGGCTTTGGCGCCGAGGTGAGCCAGGCACTTGACCGACGCGCCGAGCATCTCATCCGCGAGGGGCTGGCCGAACAACAGGGACGGCGCGTCGTCTTCGCCCGCAATCTCATCGACACGCTGCGTCGCCGGGAACTGGAGGCCGTCGGCGACAAGCTCGCCGCCGAGACCGGCCTGCCGTTCAACAAGGCCGGCACCGGCGAGTATGTCGCCGGCACGTATCGCCAGCGACTTGTGCTCGCCTCCGGCCGCTTCGCAATGCTCGACGACGGGCTCGGGTTCCAACTCGTACCGTGGTCGCCCTCGCTGGAGCGCCAACTCGGCAAGCATGTCTCCGGCGTCGCCCGTGATGATGGTGGCGTCGACTGGAGTTTCGGTCGCCAGCGCGGCCTTGGCCTCTGACCGCAGAGAAGGATCATCACCATGTCGGCGACGAAAATCCTCTGGGGGCAGATCCTCACCGTGCTGCTGATCGTGCTGGCGGCGATCTGGGGCGCAACACAATATGTGGCCTGGAGCCTCGGCTTCCAGGCGCAGCTGGGCGCCCCGTGGTTCGCGTGGCTCGGGGTTCCGATCTACTACCCGCCGGCCTTCTTCTGGTGGTGGTATTTTTTCGATGCCTATGCGCCGGAGGTGTTTTTCCGGGGCGCGCTGATCGCCGCCTCCGGAGGCTTCCTCTCCATCGCCGTCGCCATCGCCCTGTCGGTCTGGCGGGCCCGCGAGGCCTCAAAGGTCGAGACCTATGGTTCGGCGCGCTGGGCCGAGAAGGAGGAGGTCCGCATCGCCGGGCTGCTCGGCACCGATGGCGTCGTCCTCGGTCGGTATGAACGCGACTATCTGCGTCACGACGGGCCCGAGCATGTGCTGTGCTTCGCGCCGACCCGGTCCGGCAAGGGCGTCGGCCTGGTCGTGCCCTCGCTGCTGACCTGGCCGGGATCGGCCATCGTCCATGACATCAAGGGCGAGAACTGGCAGCTCACCGCCGGCTTCCGCGCCCGGCATGGCCGCGTGCTGCTGTTCGACCCGACCAACGCCAAGTCCGCCGCCTACAACCCTCTGCTCGAGGTGCGCCGCGGCGAATGGGAAGTGCGTGACGTCCAGAATATCGCCGACATCCTCGTCGACCCCGAGGGCTCGCTGGAAAAGCGAAACCACTGGGAGAAGACCAGCCACGCGCTGCTGGTCGGCGCCATCCTCCATGTGCTCTATGCCGAGACGGACAAGACGCTGGCCGGCGTCGCCGCCTTCCTCTCCGATCCGAAGCGGCCGATCGAGACGACGCTCGACGCCATGATGAAGACCGGGCATCTCGGCGAGGCTGGCCCGCATCCCGTCATCGCCAGCGCCGCCCGTGAATTGCTGAACAAATCCGACAATGAGCGCTCGGGCGTGCTCTCCACCGCCATGTCCTTCCTCGGCCTGTACCGCGATCCGGTGATTGCCGAGGTGACGCGGCGCTGCGACTGGCGCATCGCCGATATCGTCGGCGGCAAGGCTCCATCGACCCTATATCTCGTGGTGCCGCCTTCCGACATCAACCGCACCAAGCCGTTGATCCGCCTGCTCCTCAACCAGATAGGTCGGCGCCTCACCGAAGACCTGCAGGCGAAGGGTGGGCGCCATCGTCTGCTGCTCATGCTCGACGAGTTTCCGGCGCTGGGGCGGCTCGACTTCTTCGAGAGCGCGCTCGCCTTCATGGCCGGCTATGGCCTGAAAGCCTTCCTCATCGCCCAGTCGCTGAACCAGATCGAGAAAGCCTATGGGCCTAATAACTCCATCCTCGACAACTGCCATGTCCGCGTGAGCTTCGCCACGAACGACGAGCGCACCGCGAAGCGCGTGTCGGATGCGCTCGGCACCGCCACTGAGATGAAGGCGATGAAAAACTATGCCGGGCATCGGCTCTCACCCTGGCTGGGTCATCTCATGGTGTCGCGCTCGGAGACCGCCCGCCCGTTGCTCACCCCCGGCGAGGTCATGCAGTTGCCGCCCACGGACGAGATCGTCATGGTCGCCGGCACCCCGCCGATCCGGGCAAAGAAGGCCCGCTACTATGAGGACGTGCGCTTCCGGGACCGAGTACTGCCGCCGCCAACGACCCCTCGTGGTTCGGCCTTGCAGTACGATGACTGGACCGCCCTGCCGGTGCCCGCAACACAGGAGAGCACGGGCGGGAGCGCCGCCATCGAAGGTCAAGACGATGACCCGACCGGGTCGGAGCACCGGCATCAGCCCGAGCTCAGCCGCGTGAAGGCAGTCGAGAAAATGCAGCCTATCGAGAACGAGTTCGCGTTGGACCTGGACCGCGACGATGAGATGGACGACGTCGCCACCCGGAACCGGCGCATGACCGGCCTGATGCAAGGCGTGGCCCGACAGGTCAGCCTCAATCCCAATGACGGCATGGAGTTGTGATCGCCATGGCAGGCCGCACGAAGAAAGCGCAGATCTCGGTCTACCTCGAGCCCGACCTCATGGACATGCTGGCCCACTACGCCGCCCAGCGCGACCAATCCATGTCCCTGATCGCTCAGGCCGCGATCGCCTCCTTCCTGTCGCCCGACAGCTCCGAGCGCCAGGAGGCCGCTCTTGCCCGGCGCCTCGGCCAGATCGATCGCCGCCTCGCCCGGCTGGAGCGCGACCTCGGCATCTCGACCGAGGCTTTCGCCACCTTCATCCGCTTCTGGCTCGCCACCACCCCCGCGCTGCCCGAACCCGCCGCACAGGCCACGCGGGCCAAGCTCTCCGAGCGCTACGCAGCCTACACCCGCGCACTCGGCCGGCGCCTCGCCAAGGGGCCACAGCTGCGGCAGGAGATCGTGGAGGATGTTGAAAGACCAGAGAAAGACTAGGGGGGCCGGAGTTGAGGCATCGCTCCGGACTCACCCAAAACAAAGCCATCTCCTGAGGTTCGTCAGCCGCTCCGTGGGTCAGAGTTCCCCGTCCTTCCAATAGCTTCCATTTGCACGGCGCGCACGGCATCCAAGGTTACAAGCGCCGCAGCGACCTTGGCGCGCGCCTCCTCGATATCGGCCATGACGAGGCAGTCATTCCGGTGGATGGCCGCCAGAAAGGCCGCGAGCACCGCGGGCGAGTTTGCTGCCAACCCTAGAAAATGATCTCCGGACGGGGCCCGATCACCGGCGAACCAGTTCTTTACGGTCCGCTCATTCGCGCCGGTCCAGAGCGCCACCGTCTTGATAGAGGAGGACTGGCCACGCAGCGAAGCTCGCAATGCCGTTGAAACCAGCTTGGCAAATGACGGTCTTGCAGGCTCACGGCTGCGCCGTTTGGGAAAGATAGTGCCCGAATCCGGAAAGGACATTCCATCAGCTCCGCGCTCTAGTGCCGAGGGAGTGCGCCGGCAGTCGACGCCAGAAATTGGAGCGTCAGCGTGTGAGCAGGGTGGAGGGACTCTCGCGAACAGCGAGGGCCGGCGAGGACCGGTCGATGCGGGCAGCCGCCTATGTGCGGATGTCGACCGACCACCAGCGCTATTCAACCGAGAACCAGCTCGACACCATCCGGAGGTTCGCCGCAGCAAGGGACATCGAAATCGTCCGCGTTTATGAGGATGCCGGCAAGAGTGGACTGAACCTGGAGGGACGCGACGCCTTCCAAAAGCTTCTTTCCGACGTCGAACGGAACGTAGCGGATTTCGGCACAATCCTTGTCTATGACGTGAGCCGCTGGGGGCGCTTCCAGAACGCCGACCACGGCGCCCACCTCGAATTCCTGTGTTATCGCGCGGACATCGTTGTCCACTATTGCGCTGAACAGTTCGAAAACGACGGCAGCATTGGCTCCAACCTGCTGAAGACCGTCAAGCGGGTCATGGCCGGCGAATACAGCCGCGAGCTTTCGGTCAAAGTCTTCGCCGGCCAGTGCCGCCTCGTCGAGAAGGGGTTTCGGCAAGGGGGAATGGCCGGCTATGGACTTCGGCGGCTCCTCATCGACGAGCATGGTGAGCCGAAGGCCGAACTCGCGATCGGCGAGCGCAAGAGCCTTCAGACCGAACGGGTGATCCTGGTCCCCGGACCACTCGACGAGGTCGAGACAGTCCGGCGCATCTACCGACTCTTCGTCGAGAAGGGTATCCAGGAATCCGAGATCGCAACCAGCCTGAATCGCGATGGCATCGTCACCAACCTCGGGCGTCCATGGACGCGCGGGACCGTCCATCAGGTCCTGACGAACCCCAAATACATCGGTGACAACGTTTTCAATCGCGTTTCCTTCAAGCTGAAGATGCGCCGCGTCGTGAACGCCCCGGAGCATTGGGTTCGTGCGCGCGCCGTTTTCACACCTATCGTCGATGCCGCCACTTTCGAGCGCGCCGCCAGGATCGTGGAGGATCGCAGCCGGAGGCTGACTGACGCTGATCTCCTCGACCTGCTCCGGTCGCTCCTCCTTGAGCAGGGCGCCCTCTCCTGCCTAGTCATCGACGAGCATGAGGATATGCCGTCAAGCAGCGTCTACCGAAGCCGCTTTGGCAGCCTGCTGCGTGCTTACCATCTCGTCGGGTACAACCCGCAGCGTGACTATCGCTATGTCGAGATCAACCGGCGCCTACGGGCGATGCATCCCGACGTAGTCGCATTGGTGGTGGACGGTTTGAGGAACGCAGGCGGCGAGGTTCGAGTCGATCCCCACACCGGCTTGCTCGACGTCAACGGCGAGTTCACCGCCTCCGTGGTCGTTGCGCGCTGCGGCGAAACGCAGGGGGGCTCGCCGCGCTGGCGCATTCGGCTCGACACCGGACTGGTGCCCGACATCACAGTCGCGGTGCGCATGGATCGCATCAACGTCTCCCCGCTCGACTACTATCTGCTCCCGCGTCTCGACATGGCCGAACACAGGCTTCGGCTCGGGGAGAGCAACGGCCTATCCCTGGATGGCTATCGCTTCGAGACCCTCGACTTCTTTTTCTCCCTGGCGGCCCGAGCACTGTTTGAGGAGGCGGCATGACCCAAGCTACGAATACCTGCGTGCAGATGATCCCGATCGACCGGATCGTCGTGCTGAACCCGCGCGTCCGCAACCGGCGCAAGTTCATGGACGTGGTCGAGAGCATCCGGACGGTTGGCCTGAAGCGTCCGATTCGGGTGAACACGATGATGGGAGCGGACGGCCAGCGATCCTACGGGCTCGCCTGCGGCCAAGGACGCATTGAGGCGTTCCGAGAGCTCGGGCGAACCGAGATCCCCGCAATCGTGACGGCAGCGTCCGACGAAGAGTGCCTGATCATGAGCCTCGTGGAGAATTGCGCCCGGCGGCAGCACCGATCCATTGATTTGCTCCAGGATGTGGCCACGCTGCGGAAGCGCGGCTACACGGACCGGCAGATCGCTGACAAGATCGGCACCACGCCCGAATGGGTAAGCATGATGGCATTGCTGATCGAGAAGGGCGAACAACGCCTCATCGAGGCCGTCGACGCCGGGACGATCCCAATCTCGGTGGCGATCGAGATCGTCCGTGCCGACGACGAGGTGATCCAACACATGCTCGCGGAGGCCTATACAGAGGGGAAAATTACGGGACCGCGGCTCATCAAGATGCGGCGCCTGATCGAACAGCGGACCCGGCGAGGCAAACACATCTCCATGAACGCATTCGGCAAAAAGCTGACGCGGGCAAGGACCTCCGAGGCCTTTGTCCGGATTTTCCAGCAGGAGGCCGACAAACAGCGTCTGCTCGTCAAGAAGGCCGAGGTCACGCAGACGCGTCTCCTTTTCATCGTCGAGGCGCTCAAGAATCTGCGGGTCGACGAAAACTTTGTCACCCTGCTCCGGGCTGAGAAGCTTGACACCATGCCGAAGGACCTGGAGATGCGCATCTTGGGAGAAGCGGCATGAGCGAGATCGAGACCTTCGCGCGGATCGCTTTCGAGCCCGAATGCATCACCGTGCCGATCGCTGCCCTCCTACCTGTCCGTCCCCCAAGGCCCTCGGTCAAAGCGAGCCACAAGTACCAGCAGATCCGCACCTCGGTGATCGAGGTCGGGCTGGTCGAGCCGCCTGTCGTTGCCAGGATAGAAGGCAATCCAAAGAACTTCCTCCTACTCGACGGACATGTCCGCGTGGAGATCCTGAAGGACCTCGATAGGACCGAGGTCGAGTGTTTGGTCTCGACCGACGACGAGGCCTTCACCTTCAACAAGCGGATCAGCCGCCTGTCTGCCGTCCAGGAACACGCCATGATCCGGAAGGCCATCGCCCGCGGCGTCTCCAGCGAAAAGATCGCCCGCGCGCTCAGCCTCCATGTCAACAGTGTGAGGCGGAAGGCGAACCTCCTCGACGGTATCAGTCACGAGGTCGTCTCAATGCTAAAGGACACGATGTGTCCGATGGCCGTGTTCGAGATCCTCAAGCGGATGAAGCCACTGCGGCAGATCGAGGCCACCGAACTGATGATCGCTGCGAACAACTACACGGCGGCCTACGCGACGGCACTGCTCGCCGGTACCCCGTCCAACGAACTCGCCGGGGAGAAGAAATCGAAGAAAGTGCGCGGCGTCACGCCGGAGGCAATGGCAAAGATGGAGAAGGAACTCGCCCGGCTTCAGGAGTCGATGGCCGAGATCCACGAGACATATGGCAAGGATCACCTCCAACTCACGGTCGTGAGGGGGTATCTCGCGAAGCTGCTCGGCAATCCGCGCATCGTGCGCTATCTCCTCCAGCATCGCCCCGAATACCTTGAGCAGTTTCAGGCCATTGCAGACGCCGCCTCCTTTGCCGACCAGGCAGCGTAGTTTAGCTGCCCTGCAGCTCGTTTACGTCTCGGCGAACAATGGGAGCAGATGCGCACAGTTTGTCGCAGTGGTTTATTTGGGAACCTATGACTTCCTTCAGTACGTAGAAACCGACGCCAAAACTGATGCTTCCGCTCGCACCCGACTGGAACGTCGGAGTGGTATCCGTGACCCATACCAGCCCTCGACTGCCCTTTCAGCAACGTCAGCTTTGCGCCCCAATCTCAGTCATTGATCTGGCAACCGCCGTTTCCCAAAAGCGGGCATTAGCGAGTTGGGGCACGTCGGCACCTTTGCGACATTTGCCGACTGGCATTCCACCGAGGAGCAGACATTCCCGCCTTCACCAGCGACACCAAGCTTGCGTCACGATAAGACGCGCTCACCTCGAACGTTGAAGCGCGCGGATCCGCCATCGCATCGTGCTCAACGGTAGCGGGGCCGCATTCTTTTCCGCCGGCCACGCCAGCCATGCATCGTAGAGGAGGCGCTGCCTCCCGCGACAAATGCCGTCGATCTGCCCAGCTGCGACGCATGAGACGATACGGTGCCGCATCCGGTCTAGCACGTTTCGTTCGGCCACGAATTCGATCGCGTTCGCGCATTTCTCTCGAATAGCGAAAGTGAACCGCCGCGGCTAAGTGCCAGCACCGCCTGCACAATCTCGCCTGAGTAATCGGTTTGTTTTCAGTGGCTTAATGCCTTTTGATGGTTTAGGGTGTCGTGTCACCCATGGACGTGGCGGATAGGGGGAGGCGAGCGATGGACGACGCGTCCCTCACGCGCAAGGTCGAGTCGCTGTGCCGCGCGCTAGGCTACGTTGGCAGCGCGACGTATTTCGCCAACGCCGAGTCCTTCGATCGGCTCGAGAATGTACACGTCGTCATGACGGCGTTTGGGGCGATCGGCGTCCATTCCGTGTTCGGCATCTCTGATGGCGCGATTCCAGGATCTTTCAAGCCGGTTGTATATGTGGGCCAGGCGCGCGACGACATGGCCGCGGACGAACTACACCGTCGCGTCTGGACCCAGGGCGTCGTGCCGCTGCTCGTCGTCGTAACCCCTGGTGGGGTGGAAGTGAGGAACGGGTTCGGCCCACCATCCGACGGGTCTGTCCTGACGCGCCACGAGGACGTCGACGACATTTTACCCGCATCGTTGGAGGACGTTTCGGCGCGTTCCCTGACAACTTCCATTTTTTGGAAGGACCGCAAGGTCTCGCGCGCGGACACAATCGACAGCCGGCTCGTAGCCGCGATCGAGCAACTCAACCGATACGCGTGCACCACTTTTCCCCAGCTCGATACTCGCCAAGGCCGCGCGCTCGTGAACGCATTGGTTGGCAAGCTGATCTACCTGTTCGTGCTGATTGATAGGGGATTGATCGACGAGCAGTGGCTGCGCGATGTCATCCGGGCCTCTGGATGCAAGGGTGTGGGATTCGCCGACGCGGCTTCCCATCGTGGTGTGCGGTCCAATTATCCGGAGTTCTCGCCCGACGAGGTCTGGGCAGTGCTGGACGGCATCGACGGGGCGATCAATGGCTGTGTGTTCCCGATCGCGGAGACCGAGCGTCCCCAAATTCCGTCTGAGCTGATCCAGTTCATCCATCGGGTCGTGCGGTGGGACGAGAAGGTAGAGGGAAGGCAGCTAAGCTTCCTCGACGTCTCGTTCCAGGTGCTTCGCACCGAAACGATATCGGCAATCTACGAGCGGTTCCTTCGCTTAGAGGACGGCGATGCGCAGCGCGCCGAAGGCGCCTTCTACACGCCGCCCTACTTGGCCGATTTCGTCGTCGCGCGCGCCGATGCCCAACGCCCGATGGAGGCGACCTCGCGGGTGGTCGACGCCGCGGCCGGCTCCGGCGTGTTCCTAGTATCCGCCTACCGCCGTATCATGGAGCGATGTGCTCCGCCCGGCGGCTGGGGGCCCGCCCACGCGAACTCCGCTCGCCACCTGTTAAGGGATTGCATTTTCGGCATCGAGAAGAACGCCCAGGCCGCCAATGTCTGCCGCTTCAGCCTCTATATGACGATGCTGGACTATATTGCCGGAGTGGCGATCAAGGATCTTGCCGAAATTGATGAGGGTGAGAAGCTCTTGCCTCCCCTCACCGACAACATCGTCGTCGCCAGTGCCTTCTCGCATCCCTTCGAGGGGACAACGTTCACCCATGTCCTCGGCAATCCCCCTTGGCTTCGGCTGAAGCGTCAGGGGGCAAGACGCAACACCCAGACTCCGAATCAGAACGTTCCGGTTAACGATGACGCGTTGACCGCATTTCTCGCCGAGCTGCCGGTTGAGACGCCCGTTATGCACGGGCGCCTCTCGGACGCGTTCGTCTGGTTCGCCGTGGAGCGCCTGTGCGAGGAAGGCGCCGTCATCGGGCTTATCCTGCCGACAACCTCCTTAGTAGGTCGCCAATCGGAACGCTTCGCTACGGCACTAGCCTCCAAAGTCTCCGTCCGTTCCGTGGCCAATCTCTCCTATCTGCGATACCGGCTCTTCACCGGCGCCCGTGCGGCGGCGACGGTCGTGGTGGCGCGCCATCAAGCGCCCCAACCGTCCGACCTAGTATCCGTATACAGACCTCGGCTGTCCTCGTTACCGCTAGGCGAGGTCGGAGACGTCTGGGCGCTTTTTGTGTCGCAGACCGACTTGCAGACCGTCCAGGTTAGGGACCTACAGGGCGACTCCAATGGCTGGTTCGGCCCGCTCATTCTCGGAACGGTGGACCGGCGGACCCGCGACGCACTTCGGAACTTCACGAGGCGGCGCAAATCGACGGTCGCGGAATTCCTGATGCGCTCGGGCTTGCACATCCAGCGCGGCGGCAACGAGGAGGATACGGGTTTCCGCTTCCCGATGCGGATCGACAGGCAGGGGCGCGAGTTACCCGTCAATCTCGTCGCCCTGCCTAAGGTTCTCGAACAGGAGATCGCTGTCGGCTATCGGGCGCTTTTCTCCGGCAACATCCTTTTGGTGCCGCGCGCCTTCAAGGGGCTACGCGTGCTCGAAGAGCCGCATGCTTTCAATTCCACTTTCTACGGGATATTTTTCGCGGATAATGGGTGCGCTGCATCGGCGACGAAGCTCTCCGAGTATACGCGGGGCTCTCGGCAGATCGACGCGCTTTGGTCCCTCAAGGCGTTCCTCGAATCGGGCGTCGTGCGATATTTTGCGGCGCTCTACGGCGCAACGGTATTGCTCGACGGCGCACGTTTCGAGAAGGGTGATCTGCTCTCGCTTCCTTGCCCATTCGAAGACGCTTCCGAGCCCGCCTTCCTGGACCTGCATGGTTCCTCAGACAAGGATGGCTCGATTCTGGATGCGCTAGGTGCGGGCTTGGATCTGCGACGCGCCGTAAAAGAGTTCCTCTCTTTCTCGGAAGGGTATGCCGACGCGCAACTTCCTTCCGACGCATTCGTGGAAGCAGGCAAAGATCAAATCCGCGTGTATCTGGATCGCTTTAGCCGCGACCTCGCAGCCGCGTTCACGGAGCGGTTCGCGCCATCGGTGACGATCGAAGGGCGCGGGGACGGCGTCGTCAGGCTCCGCGTCGCGTTCGGGCAGGACGCGGAGAAGGAGGGAGCCGCCCCGCCGAACCGTGATGGCAAGTTCGTGGCTTCGAGCGTCGTCTCGTTCGACGCAAAGAGCCGGGTGGCGCGCCTGAGTAAATCTTCGGCGTTGTTCGCCTGGATGGCCGATCAGGCCGTAGACGACGCTGGCGAAGTCATCAGGCAGGTCGTTTCGGGATGTCCATGAGAAGATGGCCAGCGGATGACCTAGCGGACGACGCCTGGCATCGATTCCTCGGCGAGGCGATCGGCGGCCTGCGCGAAGCGGCGCGCCGGGTTCGCGAGCCGGCGTCGACGGAGCGACGGCCCGGGTGGTTCGGCAAGAGCAACAAGGCCCTCAAGGGAGCCAAGCTTCCGGACGAGACGTCGATAAGCCAGGCGCTTATCGAGGCTATGGAGGAGATCCGCGACGAGCAGTTCATCGTTGCGCCGAGCCCAGGATCGTCGATCCCCAGTCTGACGGGCATGGACTTCCATGTCGAGGTCGCTCGGCGATACGATCCGGCGATCGGACCGCGCGCCCAGCCCACCGACATACAGCTGGCGATCCATCGCGACCGTCTCGACCTGCGCCTTGAGGCGAAGAAGCTCACGAGACCGGGTGACATCGCCGCCGACTATCTCGGCGCGGACGGCTTGGGACGCTTCGATGATGCCAGCGCTCCTTATACCCTGGAGCGATTTGGAGGTATGCTCGCATACGTGACAGACCGCGACGCGGCCGAGTGGACGCTGTTGATCTCGGAAGGGATCCGCGCTGCATTGCCTTCCGATCGCGTGAAAACGACGCTTTTGCTGGGGGAGGAGATCATTACTACCAAGCACTTGCGCGACGTCGATATCGTGGTCCATGGGATCCAAGGTCGCTTCTCGACTGATGTCGTGCATCTCGTGTTCGAGTTCGACACCTACCCAAACCGAAGGATCGCGAGTTCGCACGACCGCATTGACGATCGGCGTGCTAAAGAAGCCCAGCAGGAGGGGTAATGGGCAGGCTTGCTCATATCACACCTGCCGTTCCGCCGTCCGCTCCATGATTTCACCTTCCCCACGACTTTCTGCGGCAACGCGCCCGCACTGTGGACGCTTTCCCGCGCCGTGGCAGCTTCAGGAGCGGCATCCCTCCGCTACCGTTAAAATCAGTGCTAGGTCGATGCTGTCATTTGGACTTGGGTCCTCAGTATCCAAGTTATCAATGTAAGCATCCGGCGACGGCCGCGGGACCTCAGCTTTCGGTCGTGTGTTGATCTGCGACAAGATTCTTGAGGGTTTCGATGCCGAAGGACGTAAAGGCCATTGTCTGGCGTTCATCCGTGTCGTGGATCCAGACGAGGCCGTCCTCCGGATCCATCTGGTCGGCGAGCGCCCAGAGCCGATCTTCGGTTTCGCCCAGCATTTGGGCTGCGAGCGCGATGGTGAAGACGTTGGCGTCGGCGGCCCTGCGGTCAGGCGGCTTCACACTGTCCGGAGCTGCCGGCTTGCCAGTTCCATGGCAGCAGTTCGGCGAGCCGGCTCTGCGGCGTGCCGGCGATGCGGGCGAGCACATCGGCAAGCCAGGCCTGCGGATCGACGGCGTTGAGCTTCGCCGTGGTGATCAGCGTCGCCATGGCGGCGGCGCGCTCAGCGCCGCGGTCGGAGCCGGCGAAGAGCCATGCCTTCCGTCCCAGGGCGAAGCCGCGCAAAGCCCGCTCCGCCGCATTGTTCGACAGGCAGGCACGGCCGTCATCAAGGACGGTTGCAAAGCCGTTCCAGCGCCTGAGCATATAGTCGATCGGCTTGGCAACTGACGCCGATCGGGACAACTTGAGGCGCTGCGCGCCGAGCCAGGCGTGCAGGTCATCGACGAGAGGCCGGCTCTGCGCCTGCCGGGCGTCGCGACGCGCCTTGGCACTCAAGCCGCTGATCCCGCGTTCGATGTCGAAGAGAGCGTCGATGCGCTTCACCGCCTCCAGGGCGATGGGCGACACCGGCGCGGCCCCGGGCCCGCGCCGCGCGCTTGCGGCGATGTCTGCGAGTTCGAAGAAGCCTCTCCTGGCATGGGACCAGCAAAGCGCCGACGTGACCGGTCCGCCCGGACGTGCGGGATCATACAGTCCGTTGTAGCCGCCGTAGGCGTCGGCCTGGAGGATGCCCCGCCAGCCCGCGAGGTGTGCGTCCGGATGCTCCTGCCGCCTGTCGCGCGAGGCGAAGGTGAGGGCCGCCGGCGGGTCGGCGCCGCCGAAGGGACGATCGTCGCGCACATAGGTCCAGATCCGGCCCGTATCGGTCTTGCCCTTGGCCAGGATCGGCACGGTGGTGTCGTCGGCGTGCAGGCGCTCCGCCGCCATGACGTGCCGGGCGATCAGATCATGCAGAGGCCTCAGCGCCGCAGTCGCCGCACCGACCTGATCGGCCAGCGTCGAGACGGAGAGGTCGATACCCTCGCGCGCATACCTTTCGCTCTGGCGGTTCAACGGCTGGTGCTGGCCGAACTTCTCGAAGAGGATTGTCGCCAGCAGGTTCGGCCCGATGAAGCCGCGTGGCGTCACATGGAAGGGCGCCGGCGGCTGGGTGATCGCCTCGCACTGGCGGCAGGTGAACTTCTCGCGGACCGTCTGGATCACCTTCCAGGATCGCGGCACGATCTCCAGGGTCTCGGTGACGTCCTCTGAGAGCTTCGACTGTTGATTTCCATTGAGAGTTGACCCGTCAGGGACGGATTTTTCCATCGAGAAGTGACCCATGTTTTCACCACGTCTCACGCGGCACACGCGGGGGACAGCGGAGTGATCGACATGGAGTTATTGAGCGTCATCCGACGCTGGCATCATCGGGATCGTTGCTCGATCCGGGAGATATCCCGCCGCAGCGGCCTCTCACGGAACACCGTGCGCAAGTACCTGCGGGCGGACAGCGTCGAGCCGCGGTTTCGCGTCCCCGATCGGCCGAGCAAGCTCGATCCCTATGCCGACAAGCTCGCGGCGATGCTGCGGGTCGAGGGCGGCAAGTCGCGCAAGCACAAGCGCACGGTCAAGCAGCTGCACGCCGATCTGGTGAGCCTCGGCTATGAGGGGTCGTACAATCGGGTGGCGGCCTTTGCCCGGGACTGGAAGGCGGCCCGGTTGCGCGAACAACAGACCAGCGGCCGCGGCACCTTCGTGCCGCTGGCCTTTGTGCCGGGCGAAGCGTTCCAGTTCGATTGGTCGGAGGACTGGGCGATCATCGCCGGCGAGCGCACCAAGCTCCAGGTCGCCCACGTCAAGCTGTCCTGCAGCCGCGCCTTCACGCTTCGAGCCTACCTGCTCCAGACTCACGAGATGCTGTTCGACGCCCATAACCACGCCTTCCGGGTGCTGGGCGGCGTGCCGCGGCGGGGCATCTACGACA